>CASEHG010000070.1 GCA_949287565.1 uncultured Brachyspira sp. | reverse complement strand
ATAATTTAATTAATAATGTTTTTGACAAATTTTTATATTATTCTATAATAATAAAACATTAAATAAAGTAATTAGGGGATTGATATGCTTCAGTATGCTGTTATAGGAGTCGGCACTTTAGGCAAGGCATTAATTAATAGACTTATGACAAAACCTTCTATAGAGGTATTTGCCATAGATAATGATATAAACGAAATAGAAGCTATAAAAAATAATGTAACTCAGGCTATGCGTTTGGATTCTACTCAAAAAGAGGCATTGGAAGCTATTGAGATTAATAAATTTGATGCTGTTATACTTACAATAGGTGAAGATATGATGACAAGCATATTAACAGCATTACTTTTAAAAGAGCTTAATGTTAAAAATATTATAGCAAGATATTCTAATGAAAAGCATAGAGCCATATTAAGTATGATAGGAATAACGCATCTAGTAAGTCCTGAAGAGTCTATGGGGGTGCATATTGCAGAACAGCTTGAAGTAGGTGATACGCTTCTTCTTTATGATCTTACTGAATATCACTCTATAGTAGAATTCCCTGTTCATGGCGGACTTGCCGGTAAAAATTTAAAAGAACTTGATTTGAGAAAGAAATACAAAATCAATGTTGTTGCCATAAAGAAAGAAACTGTCGGAATATTGGGAGAGAAAAAAGTTATTGTGGATTGTACTCCTGATCCTGATGTTCCTATGGTTGAAGGCGATATACTTATCATTGCAGGTCATGATAAAGATATAGAAAAAATGTATAAAAAAATGGCTGAATAATAAATGAATATTCAAATTGCTAAACTTTTTATAGTTATTGGTATAATATCAATAATTATTGGCATACTATTTTTATTTAATATAAAAATTCCTTTCGGCAAACTTCCGGGTGATATCATAATAAAAAAAGAGAATTTTACTTTTTCATTTCCTTTGGTCAGCTGTATTATAATCAGTGTATTATTATCTTTTATAATGTGGCTGCTATCTAGATTTAAATAATATAAAACTACTTGAGCATAATAAAACTTATAGTATAAAAACTCATTCAAAAGAATACGGATTGAATATATCCTTTTTATAAGTTTAATACAAATTTTATACTTGTACTTTCTCGAAGTGTATACGAGTTTATCGAGTATATAAGGTTCTCTGACAAAGTCCGCAGAGCGTATGCGTCGGGGAAAAGAACAACAAAAAATTTTCAGTATAGTTTAATTTATTGTATTATTTAATATGTTTTAATTCTTTAAAATATCTTTATTTATTTGTACAGCAAACTTAGGTAAAGTAAGCATATAAATAAATGAAATACCTATACTAATTAAATTAAAAAATGAATAAGGCATGTACTGTAAAGTATGCACTCCAAGTATAGAAGTCATATAAACTCCTGTAACAGTCCAAGGCAGTAAAACCTCTGTAAGAGTTCCGCCTTCTTCCATAGTTCTTGAAAGTACGCCTCTATTAACATTGTATTTGTCATATACAGTTTTTAGTACATCACCTAAAGTTAAAAAAGTAAATTGTAAACTGCTTAATGCTGAATTTATAGTGAAGGTTGTAAACCAAGTTACAAATATTAAACTTCTGGCACCTCTAACTATTTTTACTAATAATTCTATTAAAGTATTTAAAGTACCTATTAACTGAAGCATAGCTCCGTAAGTAAGAGCAAGTATCAAAAATAATACGCTAGGCATTGTACTTATCATTCCGCCTCTGTTTAGTAATGTATGAAGATTTTGAGGTATGCTTTCAGGATTAACTGTTGGCGACATAGAAATATTAAAACCTGTTACAAATGATTTCATAGCATTAATAAATCCAAAGTTTTGAAATATCGCTCCTAATATTATAGCAATTAAACTTCCAATGAACATAGTTATTACAGGATTAACTCCTTTAACGCTTGCAATAAGTACGAATATTGGAGGGATAAGCAAAAAAATGTTGAAATTGTATATATTTTCTAATGAAGTTAATATCTCGCTAGCTTCTTTTAAGTTTAGAATATCAGAATTGATAGGGGAGGCATTGAAACCTAATACTGTAAAAACAATAGCCGCTAATATTGCAGATGGTATAGTGTTTACAAGCATAGTTTTTATATGATTTTGTAAAGTAGTTCCAGCACCAAGAGCAGCCAAAACAGTTGTATCCGATATAGGAGAGTTTTTATCACCAAGATATGCACCGCTTATAACAGCACCAGCCACCAATGGCAAAGGTGTATTTGTAGCCTGTGCGATTCCTATAAATGCCACTCCTGCAGTAGAAGCAGAACCCCAAGAAGTACCTGTAAATATAGATAGAAAAGATGTTATAACAAATGCCATTAAAGGTATGAATGAAGGGTGAATTAATTTAATGCCATAGTATATAAGCATAGGCACAGTTCCAGAATATACCCAAGAACCAACTACTATACCTATTAATATAAATATTAGTACGCCAAGCCAAGTATCTACTATCTTTTTTATGAAGGCTTCTTCCATGTCTTTCCATTTATAACCTGCAAAATGTGCTATTATACAGGCTATCAATGTGCCTATTGTAAGCAAAAACTCTATAGGAACACCATATTTTACAGTGAAAATTAAAACAGTTATAAGTATGAATAATAGTGGAAATAGTTTCCAAAATGTATTGATTTTTTTTATATTCATGGGTATACTCCGTATATTCTAAAACATTGTAATGATTAATATTACAACAATATATAACATATTTTTATTATGATGTCAATATTTATAAGTAATTTTTATTATTTATTACAATATATATGTATTTTTTTATAGTATTAAGAAAATAATAAAATTTATATATAGATTGACTTTTAACAAAAAATATAATAAAATGATAGCAGTTATAAAATTCGTTTCAGATTTTTTAATTGCAAATATTTATTGTATATGTAAAAAATAAGAAATTATTTCCGATAATAGAATAACTGTAAATTTTATGGAGGCATAATAAAAATGGCAGAGCAGACAGAGCAACAATCTATTGAAAGTACCGAAAATAGAGTTGATCTCGAAGATAGTACAAACCTTGTTACTTTTAGATTAGGCAGCGGCGAGTATGCCATAGACATCATGCAGGCTAAAGAGATAATCAAAATGGAAAAGATTACTCTTATTCCTAATGCCCCAGATTTTGTTGAAGGTGTAATAAATTTGCGCGGTAATATTATACCTATAATTGACTTAAAAAAGAGATTCAATTTAGAAGAAACAGAAGGCGATAAGAATACAGGTATTATCATAGTAAAAATAGAAGATGTTGATATGGGAATAATTATTGACTCTATTTCTAAGGTAGTATCTATTTCTAATTCTGATATTCAGCCTCCTCCTCCAATGCTTTCCGGTATAGGTCAAAAATACATTAAAGGTGTAGGTAAATTAGAAGATAAATTACTAGTTGTTTTAGACCTAGAAAAATTATTTACTACAGATGAAGAAGAGGAAGAAACTGCTTCTGCTGAAAGTTAATATAAAAAATTATATTTAATATTAAAAAGTAGCAGTTATTACTTTACTTTCGCTTATAATAATATCTAATATCTCATCATTATTGTCTTTAGGTATTGATGGAAGTATCTGATAATCATAAGCTAAGCCTACTCTTAAGGCGTTTTTATTTCTTTTTAATATATTATCGTAATAGCCTCTTCCAAATCCGAGTCTATTACATTTTTCATCGAAAGCTAAAGCAGGAATAATAAACATAGATATTTCATTAATATTGCAGTCTTTGCAATGTTCAAAAGGCTCTCCGCATCCAAATTTTGTATTTCTATTGATATCTTTATCATAATCATTGATATATTTTAATTTCATATTATGATTATCTATAAGAAAAGGCACAGATACTTTAATATTATTTTTTAGGGCATATTCTATTAATTCTTTTGTAGGTACTTCATTATTGAAATCTATATATACTGATATAGAATTAAATTTATTAATATTTACTATATTTCTAAATTTTTTAAAAATAACAGCACTTTTCTCTTTAATGAAGTCAGAATCTAAATTATTTCTAATGAGTTTAAAGGATTCTCTTATTAAATTTTTTGCTTCTTTAATATTATTTTCATTAGGAGAAGTTTTCATCTTTCAATTCTACTAATAATTCCTGTAATAGCTTATCTCTAATAATTTGGTCAATAATTTTTTGTGATGCCATACCTATATCAATAAATTGTACAGCAAAACCTTTAGGCAAATCAGGTTTTTGATTCTCATTATTTATCCAAACCACTTTAGCTTCAGTAAATAATTTGAAATCTTTAAAGGATATGGTAAGACCTAACATATCTCCTTTATCAGGAATATTAGTATCAGATGATATATAAGCTCCGTTACCGCTTATAGAAAGGATATTTCTATCTATAGTTCCTCTAATTTTATCTTTATATGCTATAATAACATTTAAAGGCCAATTAACTCTTGAATATTGTCTTCTTTTTTTACTTCCAGCATCTAATAATTTTGAAACTTCATTTTGTATAGATTGTACTATAACACTTACATCTGTGTTTCTATGAAATATTAAAGCATAAGGATAAGCAGTTTCATCAAAGCTGTCTGAAACGTCTGTTATTACTAACTTTATTTGAGGGTTAATTTTTTTTACTTTTTCTATAAATAAATTGATACCATCTTTTTCATTTTCATTGTATCTTATAATATAAAAGTATATACTTAAATTATTTTCTATAATATAACCTAAAGAAGAACTGGTATCATTAAAAGTACTTATATCAAATAAGTTATTAAAAGCATTTTTGTATTTGGTTAAAATAGAGGGATTATTTTCTATTATTACACCTTTTACTTGTTCTTTATCCATTATTCCTTCTCCTGATAATACTTGCTTATTAAGTATAACATAATTTATTATTTATGCAATATTTTGAATAAAAAAATAGAAGCCTTAGGTTATTCATATTTTCTGTTTATATGTTATAATAATAGACTATTAAAGAAACTATTAAAATTACAGGGTATGTTTATGGGAATAAAAGAAAAATCTAAAGAATTATGGGAAAAACTTTCATTAGAAGTTACAAAAGAAAAATTAAAATCTATTATTGAGAAATCCAAAGATATATTAAATTTATCTTCATCTGCTCATCTTTCTAAATTTTTGGATCAAATTCAATTGATGGTAAATATGATAGGAGATTATATTAATGGAAATTATAAGGATATTCCTTGGAAAACTATTGCATCAATAGCTGGAGCTTTAATATATATAATACTTCCTATAGATGCTATTCCAGATGTTATGCCCTTAGTTGGATTATTGGATGATGCTTTTATTATAGGATTATGTATAAAATGTTTCTCAACTGATTTAGAGCAGTATAAAATTTGGAAATATGGTGAATCTGAAGAAGTAGATGAAGGAAAAGAATCTGATAATAAAAATTATGATGAAGTTGATTATGAAATAGTAGATGATAGAGAAGAAGATGAATAGGATATTGCCAATTTGTTAAATAATGACTATAGTAAGGATATATTTACTAAAAGTATAAAATATTCAAAGGGCGTAGGACCTAAATACGCAGAAATACTTGCCAAAAAAGGTATAATTACTCTATATGATTTAATAGCATTTTTTCCAAGAACTTATGATGATAGAAGAAAAACTTTAAAACTTCATGAGGCATTAGAGAATAAGGATAAAACTTCTGTTGTTTATGTAGAAGTTATAGATGTATCAAGTTTTACATTTCAATATAGGAGTAAACCTTTAGTAATAGTTACAGACGGAATTGCTGTATGCGAAGTTCCTATTTATGGCGGAAGATTGCCTGCAGGGGTAACTAAAGGGGCAAAACTTTATTTAACAGGTAAGTTTGTAAGAAGCGGCAGAGGCAAACTTCAATGCAGAATGACTGAATTTGAAAAGCCTTCTTCTAATGCATTATCTTATGGAAAAATTGTTCCTATATATCCGCTTACAGAAGGACTTTCACAAAAAAAGCTTAGAACTTTAATTGTAGATGAGCTTGTCGGCTTTGAAAAAAATATGAAATATGATATTCCGAATGTAATTAAAAAAAAGTACAGGCTTAAAAGTTTCGTTCCTTCTATAATGGAGATGCATTTTCCTACTTCTTTTGAGGCTTTAGCAGAAGCTAGAGAGAGTTTAATTTTTGAAGAATTTTTAACTTTTCAATATATACATTTGAGCGAGAGAAGACCTAATATACTTATAAAAGAAGAAAGGTATAATTCTTCAAATTTATTAGATAAAGTAAAATCAAGTTTATCATTTGAACTCACTGCAGATCAATTGAATGCTATTGAAGAAATAAAAAATGATTTATTTTCAAATAAGCAGATGTTTAGACTTCTTCAAGGAGATGTTGGAGCTGGTAAAACAATAGTAGCTTTCTTAACTGCATTAATACCGGCAGAATCAGGATTTCAAACTGCATTTTTAGCTCCTACTGAAATACTAGCTTTACAGCATTATAATATTTTTAAAAAACTTATTAAAGCGGCAGGACTAGAAGATACTATAAAAATAGATATACTTACTTCTTCTGTTAATCAAAATGAAAGAGGATATTTATTAAAAAGATTAAGAGAAGGAAAAAGTCATATATTAGTTGGTACGCATTCTATTATTTATGATGAGGTTATATTTAAAAATCTTTCTTATGCAATAGTAGATGAACAGCAAAGATTTGGGGCAGCACAAAGAAACAAACTTCTTTCTAAAGGGAATAATGTTGATTTTTTACTTATGACAGCAACTCCGATTCCGCAGTCTTTAGCATTAACATTATTTGGCGAATTGGATTTATCCATTATAAAGAGTATGCCTAGCAGCAGAAAAGGCGTACTTACAAAATATAAAGAGCTTTATGAGAGGGATCATTGCTACAAGTTTTTAAAAAGCAGAATAGCTAAAGGAGAGCAGGGTTATGTAGTTTTTCCACTCATAGAAAATAATGATTCAAGCTTCATTACTCTTTCAAGCGAATTCCAAAGAGCAAAAGAAACTTATTTTTCAGACATTCAAATAGAAGTAATACATGGCAAAATGAAAGACGAAGAAAAAGAATACATAATGAATAGATTTTCTTCAGGTGAAATAAAAGTATTATTTTCTACAACTGTTATAGAAGTAGGTATTGATAATCCCAATGCTACAACAATACTCATAGAAGGTGCAGAACGTTTTGGCTTATCACAGCTTCATCAGCTTAGAGGTAGGGTAGGCAGAGGAGATAAATTAGGGTACTGTTATTTAATACTACATAGTGAGCTTAATGACATCATAAAAGAAAGAATTAACATAATATGTGAGACTGCTGACGGATTTAAAATATCAGAAAAGGATTTGGAATTGAGAGGGGCTGGGGAGTTTTTAGGAGACAGGCAAAGCGGAATACCGGATTTCAAACTTGGTAACATCATTAAAGACAAAGAAATAATGCGTAAAGCTAAAGATGAAATGCGTTCTTTATTGAGAGATGAAAATTCTAGAGAAGCTTTTTATAAAGAAAATGAAGCGTTTATATTAAAAGCTAATTATCTAAAATCAAGAATAGTTAAAGATGAATAGTTTTTATATATTTTAGTATTTTTATAAAAATACTAAAATCATACTATAGTAATTTATTTTATAATAAAATGTTTTGTTTCAATGTTGACAAAAACATCATAGAATATATGATTATATTAATAGTACCCCATGCACGTCACTTGATGATGTGGACCATTTGGGGACATTTTTTATTTATGGTTATTTTATGGATATGAAATATTCTTATAAATATGAAGAACAGCTTCAAAAATTAAAAGATAGAGGCTGTATTATTAATGATGATAAAAAATGTATATCTATACTTGAATCAGTAAATTATTATCATTTTAGTGCTTATTTTTTACCTTTCAAACAAAGTAACGGAAGTTATATTGATGGTACTTCATTTGAAAAAGTTTTTAATATTTATGAGTTTGATAGAAAATTGCATACTATATTATTTAATGCATTAGAAGATATATATATTTTTATTCGTGCTAAAATAGCATATTATCATGTTCATAAATACGGAGCATTAGGATATTTAGATGAAACAAATTTTTATAATAAAAATTCTGATCAAAAAAATATAAATAAAAAGATAGAGTATCATAAAAAATTTATAGAAAACTTTAAAAGAGAATTAAAAAATAATAATAAAGTATTATTCGTTAAACATTATATAGATAAATATAATTCTAATTTTCCAATATGGGCAGCAACAAAAATATTCACTTTTGGTATGTTATCAACTTTTTTTGCTAATTTGAAATTAGAGGATCAGAAAATATTAGCAAAGGATATGTATGACATTACTGCTAAAAAATTAGAAAGTTGGCTTCGTTGCTGTACGGACTTAAGAAATATTTGTGCTCATTATGGGAGACTTTATTATAGAATTTTTCCATCTATTCCAAAAGGAATGAATAATTTAGATAATAATTCAGAGAGAAAGTTATGGGGAGCTATATTATCAGTTAAAGAATTATATCCTTTTAAAGAAAAATGGAATAATGAAATATTACCAAATTTTGTTCATATTATAAATGAATATAAAAATGATATAGATTTTCTTCATATAGGTTTTCCAAAAAAATGGAAAGATTATTTAAAAAAGTAGTTGTTCTATTAAGGTAACTAATTTTATTTACATACCCCGCCCTTTATGTTTTATTGTTCTATCTGTAAATTTCAGTTTTAATTATATTTATTGCTTAATTAGAAATTTTAGCACCCGCCCAAGCGTTTATTAAATTTAAAAATCTGATCTACGCACGGTTAGCTGAATTTTATATATGATTAAAATTAGAATTATTAATCAAACTATATTTTTTATTTCGCTCTACGTGCGGTAAGGTTGACTAAAAATTTAAATAAATCTAGGGTGGGTGCTGTATTTTCTTTTTAGATTTTAAATAAAAGTATAATTAAATATTTTTATGGAATTAATAAGGAAAAAGGGCGGGGAATGAGAATAAAATTGACAATATGAAAAGTATATAACTATTAAATCTGTACCTTAAAACCTTCAAATTTATTGTGATTTATTATGATGAGAAATGTTGTATAAAAAAAGAAGCCCCATTATAAAAACAGGACTTCTTTATTGTTACTAATACAAATTATATATCAATTATGTTATCAATTTTTTAAAGCTATAAACTAGCAGCTGATAACTGACGAAGGAAGTTGTCAGCTATTTGCAAGCGAGTTTATAGCTAGCAACAATAATAAAAATTATTCTTTAATAAACTTTTTGAAATTAGCTACTTTTTCTTTAGCAACTGCAAGTCTCTTGTCTTTGCTTTCTTTTACACAAACCTCAAAATAGAATTTGATTTTTGGCTCAGTACCAGAAGGTCTGATAGTAATTTTTGTTTTGTCTTCAAGTATGTACTGAAGAACATTAGATTTAGGTAAAGTAATATCTTTTATTTTTTTACCAGTGTTATCATAAACTTCTTTTTTCTCATAATCGCTTATGCTTTCAACTTTTACACCTGAAATTTCTTTAGGTAAATTGTTTCTATAATAAGTCATCAAATCAGCTATAGCTTTAGCTCCGTCAGCACCTTTTTTAGTTATAGATATAGTTTCTTCATAGAAGTATCCATATTTCTCATAAATGCTTTCTAAATAATCAGCTAAAGTCATATTATTTTCTTTACAATAAGCAAGTACTTCAGCAAGCATTAAACAAGAACTAACACCGTCTTTATCGCGTACATTAGAATTGATACAGTATCCGAAACTTTCTTCAAATCCAAATAAATATGTTCCTTCTTTATCTCTTTCTATAACATCAGCAATCCATTTGAATCCGGTAAGAACATCATAAATCTTAACATTATTAGCATCAGCAATAGCTCTAGCAAGTTCAGTAGTAACTATAGTTTTTACTATAAATGGATTTTTAACATTTTTTTTGTTTGTTATAAGATAGTAAGCCATAATAGAGCCTATTTGGTTTCCAGTAAGGTACATATAAGAACCATCTTTAGTAAGTAAAGCACAACCCATTCTATCGCAGTCAGGGTCAGTACCCATAACAAGTTCAGCACCTATTTCTTTAGCTTTATCAACAGCAATTTTCAATGCTTCAGGGTTTTCTGGGTTGGGTGATTCAACAGTAGGGAAGTTCCCATTAGGCGGCTGAGCTCCTTCCATAGTTGTTAAATTAGTGAATCCTGCTTTCCTTAAAGCCATAGGAACCATTTTATATCCGGAACCATGAATAGGAGTATAAACTATTTTTATATCATGATGTTTTTTGATGATATCAGGATTAACTAAATATCCCATTAAATCATTCATGTATTTATCTTCAATATCTTTACCTATGATAGTAACTTTTGAAGCATCTCCCATTTTTACTTCTTCAGGTTTAACTTTCAATACCTCATCTATGATGTTTTTATCATGAGGAGGTATAACTTGAGCACCGTCAGTCCAATAAACTTTATAACCATTATATTCTTTAGGGTTATGGCTAGCAGTAACAACTATACCAGCAATACAGCCTAAACTTCTAACCGCATAAGAAAGAAGTGAAATAGGGTGGATATCATCGTATAAATAAACACTTATTCCATTTGAAGAAAGTATTTCAGCAGCTGCTTTAGAAAATACATCGGAATTATTTCTTGAATCATAACCTATAGCAACTTTATGATTACTTCCGCCTTGTTTTAATATATAATTAGCTAAACCTTGAGTAGCAACACCAACAGTATATTTATTCATTCTGTTAGTACCAACACCCATTATACCTCTAAGTCCTCCAGTACCGAATTCTAAATCTCTATAGAATGCATCTATTAATTCTTTTTCATTACCAGCATCTAATAATGCCTTAATCTCTTTTTTGGTTTCTTCATCATAAGAACCATTAAGCCAAGAGTCAATTCTAGCTTTTACTTCTTGTTCCATATATGCACCTCTCTCTATATTTATTTTATTTAAAAATATTTTTTAAGAAAAAATTAAAAAATTCTATATATAAATTATAGTATACAAAAAGTATATAATCAAGTTAAAATATGTTAATTATTTAGGCATAGAAGCACCATAATGTATATTAGCCCAAGCAACACCTAAAAAATTATCCCAGCTGCTGTCTCCTGGATCCGAGGAAACATTAGGTAAATATAAATCTGTTGGTTTTGAATCAGCAAATGGACTTGCCGATAAAGCTTTCGCTGATGTACCTAAATATTCAATATTTTTTATAGAAGTGCATTTATTAAAACATGAATTATCTACTATATATATTCCATTAGGTATTTGAATGTTTATTAATGAAGT
>CASEHG010000069.1 GCA_949287565.1 uncultured Brachyspira sp. | reverse complement strand
TTACAGGTGCATCTAGTTGGGATGATTTATTATTAAAATGGATTGAAGGAGTGGCTAACGGAGAGGTAGAAGGAGCTAATATATACAAACAAAAAGAAAATAATAATATTAATTTATATCCCGGAGCAGTAGTAGCCTATGATGGTACTTTGAATCAGACAGGTAATTTGGTAACAAGAAAGCTATCAAGCGGTTTGGAATTAGCTTTGAATAAAGATACTTATGTAGGTGATACTCCAAGCTCTATAAATATTACAACCCCTCAAAGATCATCAACACAGACATCAAAAATGTATAAAACAGTTAGTGAAGATGATAAGCCTTATGTACCTAAGTACAGACATATATTGCTTGGTAAAGACGGAAAAATTAGAAAATATTAATTTATAATAAAAGGAGAATTAATGAAAAGAATTTATAAAAGCATTATAAAATATTCTTATGTTTTTATGTTAGTTTTTTTCTTTTTGCTTTTTGCTAAGAAACAGGAGATTACCGGTACTATTAGAATGGTAGGTACAGCTATATTTCCAGAGATAGTTATAACTACAGAAGAGAGAGATTATTATTTCGATAAGCAATTTTTTGATGAATACGCTAAGTATGTAGGACAAAATATGACTATAAAAGCTAAAGTAAAGAAAGATACTATATGGCTTGCCGACAGAAGCAAATCATTTGACAGATATACTATTATGTGGGTAGAAAATAAAGAATAAAAAAGAAAGAATAAAAAATAGATAACAAATAAAGGCTTTGAATATATCTAAATATTTAAAGCCTTTATTTGTTTATAAAAAGTAAAAATTCATTGATAAATATACGGAGTATGGTATAATAAGATAATGATAAAATAATCAAAACTATGGAGTCATTTTATGAATGTATTGGTAATAAATTCAGGAAGTTCAAGTATTAAATATCAATTATTCGCTATGCCTGAAGCAAAAGTTTTAGCTAAAGGACTTTTGGAAAAAATCGGCGAAGAAATAAGTGCTTTAAAACACACTGCAGTAGAAAAAGGAAAAGAGAAAAAAATAGAACAGAAAGTTGCTGATCATAAAGCAGGTATGTCTTTAATTTTCTCTCTTTTAACAGACAAAGAAGTTGGAGTTATAGCTGATATGAATGAAATATCTGCTGTAGGTCATAGAGTTGTTCATGGCGGTGAAGCATTCAACAAAAGTACATTAATCACTGATGAAGCTATAAAAGCTATTGAGGCTTGCTGCGATATAGCTCCTTTACATAACCCAGCTGGTTTGCAAGGTATAAGTGCTTGTAAAGAAATATTAAAAGATGTAAAAATGGTAGGTGTTTTTGATACTAGTTTCCACCAAACAATACCTGATTATGCTTATATGTATGCTGTTCCTCATGAATGGTATGATAAATATAAAATACGTCGTTATGGTTTCCATGGTACTTCTCATAAATATGTTTATGGTGAGTTCTGTAAGGCAGCAAATAAACCTAATGCTAATGTTATAGTATGTCACTTAGGAAATGGTGCTAGTGTTACAGCTGTTAAAAATGGTGAATCTATTGATACTAGTATGGGTTTAACTCCATTAGAAGGTTTAGTAATGGGTACTAGATCTGGAGATATGGATCCTGCTGTTCCTACTTTTGTTATGGCTAAAGAAAATTTATCTGCAAAAGAAATGGATAATATTTTAAATAAAAAAAGCGGTCTTTTAGGTGTTTCTGGTGTAAGTAATGATATGAGAAACTTGGAAGAAGCTGCTAAAACTAATCCTAAAGCTGAACTTGCTATTACTATGTTCTGCTATAGAGTAAAAAAATATATAGGTGCTTATATGGCTGCTTTAGGACATCTTGACGGTATAGTATTCACAGGCGGTATAGGTGAAAATAGTGCTTATATCAGAGGAAGAATACTTGAAGGTTTAGATGAGCTTGGTATTAAATGCGATGCTGATAAAAACTCTAAAGCTAGAGGCTGTGCTAATTTTGAAAAAGATGGTGCTGCTATTAAACTTTATGTTATAGCTACAGATGAAGAAAAAGCAATAGCTATGGATACTTATAATCTTGCTTTAAAATAATAATAAAAATAATTTTTTATATAGTAGGGTATCTTAATTAATTATTAAGATACCCTATTTTTTTAATTTTTAAGTTAGATAATTATAATTTATTTCGATACTATAAAATATTAATAGCATATTAGGAAGTATTATTTTATGAAAAAGAATATATTGATTAAATTGTTTTGTTTATTTTATATTATTTTTATTTTATCCTGCAATAAAGAACCTAAAAATATTTTAAATGAATTAACAGTGTCTGTTGGTCCTGAACCTCAAACTATAGATCCTACTAAAAATTCTGCGGTAGATGCTATGATATATACAACACATTTATTTGAGAATTTAACTATAAGAGATGAAAATAATAATATAATACCAGGTGCTGCTGAAAGCTGGACTTCATCTAACAACAATACAATATATATTTTTAATATTAGAAGTAA
The DNA here is from genome assembly GCA_949287565.1 of uncultured Brachyspira sp. Classification (GTDB taxonomy): domain Bacteria; phylum Spirochaetota; class Brachyspiria; order Brachyspirales; family Brachyspiraceae; genus Brachyspira. The sequence continues at coordinate 1,633 of CASEHG010000069.1, read as the reverse complement.
TGCAAAATGGTCTGACGGAATGGATTTAAAAGCTAATGATTTTGCATATGCTTGGAAACGTATAGTTGATCCTAAGAATGGAGCTTCCTATTCTATACTTTTAGATGTTATCAAAAATGCAAGCGATATAATGATGGGTAAAAAAGATAAAGAAACATTAGGAGTTAAAGCATTAGATGATAAAACTTTGTATGTAGAATTGGAATATCCTGTTCCTTATTTTGCAGAGATGGTAACCCACACTGCCTATACGCCTTTGAGAGAGGATATAGTAAGCAAAAATGAAGACGGTTGGACTTTAGATGCTAATACTATGGTTGGAAACGGAGCTTTTCAAATTGTACGTTGGGATCATAATTCAAGATTAGTAGTTCGTAAAAATACAGACTATTGGAATTATAAAGAGATAAAGCCTGACATTATTAATTTTGAGTTTATAGATAATGATAATACGGCAATGTCAGCAATAATAAACGAAGAAATATATTTTTATCATAATACGCCTATAAATGACAGAGAAAAACTTTTGAAAGATGGTATTGCAAAACCAGTACCTAATATATCCCTTTATTTTTATGAAGTTGATAATAGGAAAGAACCTTTTAATGATGCTAGAGTTAGAAAGGCTATTTCTTTAGCTATAGATAGGGAATATATAGTAAATAATATTATGAAAGGAGGAGAAAAACCTGCTGCTGCTATTGTTCCATATAATATAAAAGATGTTGATAGTACAAATGATTTTAGATATAAAAAAGATGGATATTTTTCTACAAAAAGTGAAGATTATCAAAAGAATGTAGAAGAGGCTAGAGCTTTACTTGCAGAGGCTGGTTATACTAATGGAGAAAATTTTCCTGTATTTGAATTTATAAGTAATCCGGGTTTTCATATTACAATCGCCGAAAGCATACAATCTATGTTAAAAGAAGCATTAAATATAAATATGGTTATAAGACAAGAAGAATGGGCTGTGCTTTTGCAAACTAGAAGAGATGGAAATTTTGATATGGCAAGACAGGGCTGGATTGGCGGATATAATAGCCCTGCAGCATTTTTGTCTTTAGTAAAAACAGGATATGTATTGAATGAGGGCAGATATAGTAATCCTGAATTTGATAAAGCTTTATTAAATGCTTCACTAGCTGAGAGTGACTCAGATAGAAGTATGTATTTGCATGAAGCTGAAAGTATTGCTATGAATGATATGGCTATTATTCCAATATATTATTATGCCGGAACTGTAATGCAAAATTCAAAATTAACAAATGTTATTTATGATATATTCGGTATATATAATTTTAGTAAGGCTGAAATTATAGAAGAAACTAATTAATATTTATATTCCTTTACCTTCTATTGTTCTTAATTTATTTACAGGAATATCGGAATATTTATTAGATTCTTCTTTTGGGAGTCTTTTCCATTCTACGGTAGCTCCCACTATGCCTCTTTTATCTAATGATGCTTTTAGGAATAATGTTTTCTTATCATCTGATAAACTTATTTTTGCATTGTGTTGAGTCGTATTCTTTCCAATATTCAAGTGATTCTTCTAGGTTGAAAATAGGTTGATGGTAATGAATGTAAAATGGTATTCCTAATTCTTTTAATTTGTTGACTTATTTCTACT
>CASEHG010000068.1 GCA_949287565.1 uncultured Brachyspira sp. | reverse complement strand
TATTTGCTCGGGGCCGGAATCGAACCGGCACGGTCACAAGGACCAGCAGATTTTAAATCTGCTATGTCTACCAATTCCATCACCCGAGCTGGTAGTTGCCTGTAATATTAACATATTAGATAAAAAAAATCAAGTTCTATTTTATATTTTTTTTCATTATTCAAACTATTCAAATTAAAAACATATTACTTTAACATAGTAAATATATTAGAAAAAATATTGACATAACTATAAATTATTGATAATATGATATAATCAAAAAAAATTTAAAAAAATCAAGAGGTAATTAAAGAATGTTCACAGCTACATTATATGCACAAGGAGCTCAAGCACAGGCAGGAGGAAGTCCATTAGTATCTATAGGTATGATGGTTGTAATCTTCGCCATATTTTATTTTTTGCTAATAAGACCGCAAAAACAGCAGCAAAAAAAATTAGCACAAAGCATAGCTGAATTAAAGAAAGGCGATAAAATAATAATAGCCGGAGGAATAATAGCTGAATATGTTTCTGATAAAGAAGGCGGAAGAGTAGCAATAGTTAAAGTAGGTGAAAATACTAAAATGGAAATAGTGAAATCTTCTATATCAGCTGTAGTTACAGAAGAAATGCTAAACCCTTCTAAAAAAGAGGAAAAGAAAAAAGATGATAAAAAAGCTATAGAAGATAAAAATCAAATAAAAGAAGATTTGGAAAAAGCTCAGGCAGAAGATAAAAAAACAGAATAATTAAAAAATATAATAAATAGGATAGTATAATATGAGTCATAATTTAAGACTAGCATTCATCATTATAGGACTTGGTGTAATGGCTTGGTTTATTACTCCTACAGTGAGATGGTATTTTTTTACATCTGATGAAAAGAAAGAAGAAAGTAATATGTCTTTAGATGAAATGATAGCTAAAGGATATACTAAAGAACAGATAGATAATGTTCAATCCCTTAAACGTTTAAGAAGCGAATCTGTAAATATGGGTTTGGACTTACAAGGCGGTATAAGGATAGTTCTTCAGGCTGATTTTGAAGAATATGCAAATAGACTTGACAGAACTGTATCATCTCTTACAGCTGAAGAGAAAAATGATGCTATGGAAAGACTTATATCAAGACTTAGAGGAAGAATAGACCAATTCGGAGTAAGTGAAGTAGGTATAAGAAAGCAAGGTGAGGACAGAGTAGTTGTTGAACTTCCTGGTGCTAGAGACCCAGACAGAATCAAAAGCGTAGTTTTAAGTCAGGGAGCTTTAACTTTCAATTTAGTTGATGAACAAGCTACAGCTACTTTAACTACTAATGATATGCTTATGGGCGTATTCACTAATACAGCTAAAGTTCCGGAATATGGAAAACAGCTTTATTTCTACAGTGAAAAAGATGATTTCGGAAGAAGAGTAAGAGGTGCTCCTGTTATCGTTAATAAAGAACCTTCATTAGAAGGAAGTGCTTTAATAAATGCCCAAGTAGGCGGCGGTCAATTCGGTGAGGTTACTGTAGAGTTTGAACTTAATGCTGAAGGATCTACTCAATTTGCTGAAGTTACTGCACAAAATAAAAATAGAATGCTTGCTATAGTATTAGATGACAAAGTTATAAGTGCTCCTAATATTAATGATGAGATAAGAGGCGGAAGAGGTGTTATCACTGGAAGATTCACTTTAGAAGAAGCTCAGGACTTAGCTAGAATATTAAAAGAAGGTGCTTTACCTCTTAATGTAAGCATTGTAGAAGAAGAAGTAGTAGGACAGTCTATAGGTGCAGACTCAGTAAAAGCCGGAGCTACAGCATTATTTATGGCTGCTATTTTGGTTGCTGTATTTATGATATCAGTTTACAGACTTTCAGGCGTATTAGCCACTATCGCTATGCTTGTAAACGTTATTCTTATTATAGCAGTATTATCACCTTTAAGATTTACTTTAACATTGCCTGGTATAGCCGGACTTATTCTTACTATAGGTATGGCTGTTGATGCCAATGTTATTATATTTGAGCGTATAAAAGATGAGTTAAAAGTAAAATCTAGTGTTGCTGATGCTATTATTTCTGGTTATGACATGGCATTTGCCACAATATTTGACTCTAACATTACTACTATAATTGTAGCTTTAATACTTTGGATATTCGGAAGCGGCCCTGTACAAGGTTTTGCTATTACTTTGTTCTTTGGTATTTTAATAAACCTATTCACAGCTGTATTTATTACAAGATATATCTATGAAGAGATTATAAGAACTAAAATAGTAAAGAAAGCAGGATTCTTCTTTATTTAATATAACTTCTTAAAAATAAATAGGATTTCGTAAATGAGTGAAGAAATAAAAAAAGAAAATAATGATTTGACAAAAAATAAGATACCGTTTGTTAAAATTATGCCTATAGCTGCTGTAGTATCATCTATATTGTTTATAGCTTCTATAGCATTATTTATAAACAAACTTACTACAAACAGCTTTAATATGGGTATTGACTTTGCAGGCGGTGTTGAATTAAAAGTACAGATAGATAATCCTGAAGTAATTAATATTGCTGAGATAAGAGCTTTATATAATAATTTCGGAACAGAAACTGTTAATATACAGGAACTAGAAGGTGCTGACAATGTAAATGCTTTCCTTTTAAGATTCAGAGGTTCTAATGAAGAATCCGACAGAGCTATGCAGGTTCTTTATGATAAATATACTCAGGAAAAAGTTAAACTGATAGGAAGCAACATCATAAGCGGTGTAGTATCTGCTGACAACTTAAAATTGGCGTTCATTTTGATAATTGTATCTTGGATTATCATCATGATATACATTACTATAAGATTCAATTACAGATATGCTTTTCCTGCAATAATTACTCTTATACATAATGTTGTTATAGTATTCGGTATACTTCTTTTCTTAAATAAAGAGTTTTCTGTATTAGTTCTTTCATCAATACTTACTTTGATAGGATACACTATCAATGACATAATAGTAGTATTTGATAGAATAAGAGAAAATGCTGACTCTAAAATGCCATTTAAAGATATTGTTAATATAAGTCTAAATAATGTTGTAGGAAGAACAATTATCACTGGTATTTCTACCCTACTTGCTGCACTTGCCATTATGATATGGGGCGGATTCATACTTTATGATTTCGCATTCACATTCTTCTGCGGTGTTGTTATAGGTACTTATGCTAGTAACTTCATAGCAAGCGGACTTTTAATATTATTTATGAAAACTAAAAAAGATTAAAATAATTGAAATGAATATAATAATTTACAGGACAACAAGAAACTTATCATGTTATTGTAATAATATACATGATATTTTATAAATTAAAACCCCTATCCCAATATAAAATTGGGATAGGGGTTTTTTATTTTTTTAGGGGGTACAAATGTATAATAATTTATTAAAATCTATAGATAACATCGTATGGTATATACCTATAAAAAAATTAAGAAACTCTTTAAGAAATTATTTAAATGCATTAATAGAATATAATCAAACTATAATACTGAATAATGAAATTATAAAAAAACAAAATGATATGCTTTTAAAAGGTGAAAAGTATACTATAAGCAAACTCCCAGAAAAAAAAATATTAGATAATGAAAAATCAGATTTTATAATAAGATATAATGGAATCAATACTAATTATAATAAAAAATGTGTATTTTATGTTGGGCATAGTGCTGGATTCTTTTCAGAGTTTAATAATATGGTATTATCCATTATTTACTGTTTGTTGCATAAAATAGAATTTCAATTATATTCAAAAACAGCTAATTTTTCAAATGGCATAGGGTGGGAAGAGTTTTTTCTTCCATTTTGCACTCAAGTATATGATGATGTAAATCAATTCAGCAACACAAGGTTTAAAAATTATGATATAGAACTACAAAGCTATTTTGATAAACAATC
>CASEHG010000067.1 GCA_949287565.1 uncultured Brachyspira sp. | reverse complement strand
TGTAATAGTATTAACTTTAATAAATTACTTCCGATAATAAGTTGTATATTTTATAAGGTTAATAATTTTATGTATTTCAATGTGAGAATCAGCTCTAAAATATTCTATGGTATCATATTAGTTGGAATAGCTTTTATGGTATATTTATTTGTATTCAGCCCTAAAGGGTTTCTTACATTAAATGCTAAAAAAGTTATTATAGAAACTAAAAAAAAGAAAGTTGAAGAATTAAATAGAAGAAAAATTCAGATTTCAAATAATATAGAAAGGTTAAAGACTGATAAAGAATATATATTATCTTATGCTAAAACATTCGGTTATTTAGATGATACTAAAAACGAAAAGATTATAAAGATTATCAAAAATGAAGATGAAGCAAAAAATACAGAAACTTTATCAGCATCTTCAGAGATAAAAGAAAATGATAATTATATTAATATCAGAGGAGCTTTGATATTGGCTTCAATGATAGCTATATGCTTTATAACATATTTACTTCTTATAAATAAAAATTTACTGCCAAAATTGAAAAAGAAAAAAATAATTACTTCCAGAGGCTGAGTTTATAAAAAATTATATAACAAATATTATATATTTTTATTTTAATAAATAATATAAACATAGGAATAGGATTATTAAATTATTATTATAGCTAAGAAAATAATTAATATTTTATTTGTTAGATTGTTAGAGAGGATGATTCAAAGAAAATACAAATCCAGCATCTTGATTTATAGGCTCATAAAAAGGCACAAAACTAAAGCTGAATCCGTCATTCTTTTTATTGCCATAAACTCTTTGATAGCTATCATAAGCTACAGCAGCTCCGCAGAATAATCCGGCTGTTATTTCAAACAGCAAACTTGATATCCATAAGTTTTTATACCTGCTTCTTCCTGTAGTGGAGGCAACAACATTGGCATTTTCTATAGATGATAGTCCTAATGTTAAATAAGTAGCATAAGTATATGAGAAAAATGCAGTTAAAATAAATGTTACCTCTGTATATCTGAAAGGATTACTTTTGGCTGTATTTTCTAATATAACAGGAGAACTTATAACTCCGCTTTGATTTATAATATTTGTTCCTTCCATACTAAAGAATGATCCCATACTATTAGTATCTATATTATATTCTGTTTTTAATTGTTCATTGGTTTCTGTTACAGTTTTTTTTACTGTATTATTATTTTCATTAGTTCCGTATTCTTTAGCTATATCTGAAAAATAAAAAGCACCAAAGAATGTGTTTGATATGATAAATAGTATTACTATAATTTTTGTACTCATTATAATATGAAAAACGCTCCAAATGTAAATTCTAATCCTGTGAGATTAACAGTTTTAATCTGCTCTGGTAAAGAAACTTCATGACCATCGCTGAAAACTCCCAAATTAATAGGATTAGTGTAAAATCTATATCCAACTCCTAAATTTAAGCCTATAGTATCTGTAACATTATACTGTAAAGAAGCTATGGCACCTATGCCAAACATAATATCTCTTGAATCTATTTTAGATCCGCTTTTTAAATAGCTGTAATTATCAGTATAGTAATTTCCTCCTATTACTTCTCCTATAGTTGTAAAGGATATTCCCATACCTATATAAGGCGAAATTACAAATCTTAAAACTTCCTGATATAAATTTATATTAATATCGAAATTAAATCTAGTATCTACAGCGTAACTTGATTTTAAAAAGTCACCGAATAATATGCCTATACTTAAATTTGGTGAAAATAATACCCCATTATACCCCATTTTTAAATGCAGTCCTAAAGCATATTCATTTTTCTTTAATGATACTTTTATCTTTCCAGCATTTGGGCTGAAACTGCTTTGAAATATTTTTTCTGTAGCCTGTATATTATAAGAAGCATAATTCAAGAATATTCCAAATCCGAAATCTCCTATAACTGTTTCTCTAGCAATATCTCCTGGCAATATATTATTTCCTCTTGATATTTTTGCTATTAAATACTCATTATTAAGTTCTTTAACTCTTAAAGTACCTTTATAATTATATCCTCCGCTTATTACATTTCCAGAAGGAAGTACTATATCTTCTTTTTTTGAATAAACTTTGAATCTAGTTTTTGAACTAACCCCATGATTTTTACCTGCAAGCAATATAACATTTCCGCCGTCCACATCTGCTATAGTTAATGTTATTTTAAATATGCTTTTCATTTTATTTTCTACTTTATATGCTAAATTATTGCAGGCATTATCTATAAGGCTTTCTCTTAAAGAATAAGAAGGATAAGTGCTTGTGCTGTAATAAGCAGAACCTTGTAATTTTGAAGAGTAAAGTATTTTTGTAGTTTCTACATCAACTATTTGAAGTACCATTTCAACTGTAGAATATAAACTGAAACTTCCGTCATCATTATGTTCTATTGTAACATTGGCAGATACTATTTTACCTGTTACTGCTTTTGAATATCCGTATATTTTACCAACTTCAATTACTTGTTTTTCTGTGATACCTGTTAATTGAAGCTCCATTTCTTTTAAATATTTATCTAAATTTTTCCTATCTACTATATTAAATCTATTCATTCTTGTTAATGAATTTTCTATTAATGCTGTCATTTTACCACCTAAATCTTCTCCGTATCCGGAGGAGGTACCCTGTATTTCAAAGACAGCTATATTTTCTTTTTCGTAAGTTTCGCCTATTTCTTTTTTTATTTGCTGAGATAGCAATATAGATGGAAATATCAATATTAAAAATACAATTTTTCTTATAAACATTGTTATCTATAGTTTTATTTAAATTTTAATTAGCCTAGTACAGTATATGTTATATTCTTAGAATCAAAAAGTCAAATTTATACTGTTTTATTCTTATTGATAAATTATTAAAAAGAATATATATTATATCATATTAATAAAAAGGAGTATAAAATTATGAGTGAAAATAGTATAAAATATAGTTCAGCAGGTAACCTAGTGTCTTTAACTATGAACAAATCATATAATATAACTAGTTTTAATATAGATGAAAGCCTTTTAGCAAAGGATCAGAAAGAATTATTAGAGGAAATGATAAGCTCAAGCATTAATGAAGCTGTTTCAAAAGTGAATGAATTAAGAAAAAAGTTAGAAGAAGAAGATTCTGATAATGAAAGAGAACAAGCTAAACCTCAGCCAAATTTATTTAATATGAATTTTAAAGATATGAATCAAATGTTTAATGATATAAGCAAAATGACTTCTGTAGAGTATAAAGATGGTAAAATAAATATCTCTTTGGATTCTATAACTCCAGACATGATATCAAAGATGAATGATATGATGAATAATATGAATAATAAAAATGATGATGATAACAATAAGGAATAATCATTTTGAATAATATACAATCTTTGGATAAACTCACACAAATTATATCAAGACTTCCGGGAATAGGTACAAGGACAGCTATGAGGCTTGCCTTGTATTTATTTGACTGTGATGATGAATATTTAAAAGAATTTTCAGAGGTTTTATCTTCTTTGCATGAAAATATTAAGTTATGTAATATATGCTATAGTTTGAGTGATAATGATATTTGCGATATATGCAGTAATGATAAGAGAGAGCATAATAAAATATGTATTGTAGAATCTTATCCGGATATGCTTGCCATAGAAAAAACAGAAGAGTATAATGGAGTTTATCATATATTAGGAGGGCTTATATCTCCTCTTAAAGGCATTGGTATAAGCGATATAAGAATAAGAGAACTCATAGAAAGAGTTAATAAAAATAATATAGAAGAAATAATGATAGCATTCAGTGCATCTTTAGAAGCTGATACAACTGCATCATATATTTATAAAACATTAAAAGAAAATAATTTTAACGGAAGAGTAACACGCATCACTTATGGAATATCTTTAGCAAGCGATATAGAAAATGCAGATTCCAGATCTTTAGCCAGAAGTATTTTAGACAGAGTCGAAATGAATTAATTTTTTTTTAGTTTTTTTGTTTATAGTTATTATAATTATTATGTAAAAGGCATTAAATGAAAAATTATATATTATCTATTGGCGGCTCAAATATAGATATACAAGGATTTTCAAAAAGCAGAATACTTTTAAAAGAATCAAATCCGGGAAAAATAAAAGTATGTACAGGCGGAGTGGAAAGAAATATCATTAATAACTTGTCAAATATAGGATTAAAAAATATAAAATTTATTACTTCTATAGGAAATGATATTTTCGGCGATATACTTTTTAATAATATAAAATCATTGGGTGTTGATGTTTCTTATATAGTAAGAAATGGAAGCAGCACTTCATATATAGCTATTATGAATAATGATAGAGATATGGAAATAGCTATGTCCGATATGGATACATTAGATGAGAATATAAATATCGGGTATTTAGATAGTATAAGAGATATTATAGAAAATGCTGAGTTCATAACTATGGATGCCGTTATGAATAGAGATATATTTGAATACATTATAAAAAACTTTCCAAATAAAAAACTTCTTACCGATGCCGTTTCAATAAAAAAATCAGAACATATAAAAGGATTAGAAAAACATATTTATGCTTTGAAGCTTAATTCTAATGAAGCATCTTTTCTTCTTGACAGAGATATAAATACTATAGAAGAAGGAAAAGAGGCTGTAAAAATATTTTTAGAAAAAGGAGTCAAAGAAATTTATATAACATTTGGTGCTTTAGGTATATGTTACGGCACTTATAATAATATTAATGAAGCATATTATCTTAAAGCTCCTAAGGTGAATATTGTAAATGTTACAGGGGCCGGCGATGCTTTTATGGCTGGAATTGTATATTCTATATTTCATGATTATGATTTGGATTATAAAGTGAAGTTTGCGGCTGTTATGGCTATGTTTGCTTTGGAGAGTGAAGAAACGGTTAATGATAATACTAATTTTGATAAAGTAACAAAAAGAATAGAAAATATTTTTGGAATAAAAAATTAATTAAATATTGGAGAATAAATATGAATAATTTAGAAGAATTTTTAGATATAAGCGAAGAAGTTAAAGAGTCTTTACATGAGAAGAAAGCTGTTGTGGCATTAGAAAGCACAATAATATCACATGGTATGCCTTATCCTGAAAATGTGGAAAGTGCTTTAAACTCTGAAAAAAATATACGTGAAAATAATGCAGTACCAGCAACTATTGCAATAATCAAAGGAAGAATAAAAGTAGGTTTAAATAAAGAAGAACTTGAATATATGGGCTCTAATAAAAATATAGCAAAATCAAGCAGAAGAGATTTGCCTGTTATGCTTGCTTTAAAAAAAGACGGAGCTACTACAGTAACAACTACTATGATAGGTGCTTCTCTTGCAGGAATAAAAGTATTTGCTACAGGAGGAATAGGAGGAGTTCACAGATATGCTCAGGAAACTTTTGATATATCAGCAGATTTGCAGGAGTTAAGCAAAACAAATGTTGCCGTTGTATGTGCAGGGGCAAAATCAATACTTGATATAGGGCTTACCATAGAATACCTTGAAACTTTCGGTATACCTGTTCTTGGTTATAAAACAGAAAATTTTCCTGCATTCTATACAAGAGAGAGCGGATACAAAGTTGATTATAAAATAGATACTACAAAAGATATAGCTAATATACTTGATACAAAATGGAGATTAGGTTTAAATGGAGGAGTTTTGGTTTGTAATCCTATACCAGAAGAATATGAAATGGATAATAATTACATTAATAAAATAATAGATGAAACAGTAAAAGAGGCTAGGGATAAAAACATATCAGGAAAAGATGTTACACCTTATATATTAGCTAAGCTTCATAGCGTAACAGAAAATAAGAGTCTTAAAGCTAATAAGGAGCTAGTTTATAATAATTGCCGTGTTGCTGCTAACATTGCTTATGATTATTCAAATTTGATTAGGTAACATAATAAATAATTTTAATAATGTTAACTCCGATATTGATAATGGAGTATTTTAATATGTATGTAGAAAATGTTCGTATAAAGAATTTTACAGTATTTAAAGATTGTTATACAGATTTCAGTAAAGGAGTTAACATATTTATTGGTGAGAATGGAACAGGCAAAACTCATTTACTTAAAGCTATTTATTGTTTAAATGAATCTTTCTATGAAAAAGTAGGAAATAATAAATATAAAATGTCTGTTGATAAGCTACATTATCCATTTAATCACCCTTTTAATTTATTAAATAAATTAAAATATAACAAAATAAAAGACAATATTAAAGATAAAGAAGCAGAACTACATGAATATATTAAACAATTCAATTTATTAGAGGATAAAGAAGAAAAGAAAGGATTAAAAATCGATATTGTAAATAAGTTTAATGAATATTTTAATTTTATTACTGATTGGAAAATTGAATTTAATAATGTAATTATAAAATTATTAAATAAC
>CASEHG010000066.1 GCA_949287565.1 uncultured Brachyspira sp. | reverse complement strand
TTTAATATATTTTTATATTAAATATTACTATTTTATCATTTAAATATTATTTTTAAATATCATTCCTCTAAATATGAGTAATTAAATTTGTATCTTCCCAAAGGTTCATCAACATAATTTTTTAATTTAGGATTAACTATTAAAAAATCTGTTCTATATATAAATGGTATAATAGGAACTTCATCAAAAAGTATTGCCTCAGCTTCTTTCAAAGCTTCCATTCTTTTTTGAGCATTTGTTGCAGTAGTGGCAAACTCTATTAAAGAATCATATCTGGCATTTGAAAAACCTCCGTAATTTATATCACTGTAGCTAGTCATAATTTGAAGCATTGTAAGTGGATCATTATAATCACCTGTCCAGCTTGTTCTAGCCATTTGATAATTTCCGGATTCTCTGAAAGGCAAAGTAATTTTTGATTCTTCTGTTCTAACCATTACATCAATATTAAGAGTGTTTTTCCACATTTGCTGAATAGCTTCTAAAACTGTGGTATAAAATCCAGATGAAACTTTTACTTCTAGCATAGGAAAATTTTCTCCATTAGGATATCCTGCTTCAGCTAATAGTTTTTTTGCTTCTTCTACATTATTACTATAATTGTTAGCTATTATATAGTTACTGCTTTCATCTCTGAAAGATTTTTCAAGTCCTTTTACCACAGGAGGAACAAAGGCTTCTGCCGGTATTAATTTACCATATCCTATATTTGATACTATGTAATTTCTGTCTATTGCAAGAGATAATGCTTTTCTTACTCTTTTGTCTGATAATGCTTTATCTCTATTGTTTAAATCCAAATAATAAACTCCTATAATGTCGCTTACAGCCATTAAGTTCTCTTTTATTAAATTTTCTATCTCGCCAATAGGAGGGGCATTTATTGAGAAATCAACATCTCCCGTTCTTACAGCATTAAGTGATATATATTCATCAGCAATTAAAACGAAATTAATTTTTTTAGCTACCTGATTAGTATAATTCCAATAATTAGTATTTATTTCAAAAGCAATCAGTTCATCAGGCTTTCTTTCTACCATCTTGTATGCACCATTACCAATATAAGTTTCAGGATTCCAAGTCCAATCATCACCGTATTTTTCTATTATATCTTTTCTTACCGGCATATAAACACCTCCAGAAGCTAGTATATCAGTAAAGTATAGGGTAGGTGCTTCAAGTTCTATTGTGAGAGTATTTTCATCTATTGCTTTAACTCCAAGATTTTCTATACTATTTTTACCTCTTATTATATCTTTGGCATTTTTTATGTATTCCATTAAATAGCTTAAAGGTGATGCTGTTTTTGGATCAACTGCTCTTCTATAAGAATATACAAAATCATCGGCTGTAACTTTTTTACCGTCGCTCCATTTGGCATCATTTCTTAAATGAAATGTATATGTGAGACTGTCATCGCTTATTTCCCATTTATCTGCAACGCCTCCTACAATGTTTCCGTTTATATCTTTATTGAGTAGTCCCTCGAATGCATGATTAATATAAATATATCCGTAAGTTTCATCATTTAATGCTGGGTCTATAGTATTAAGTTCATAGCCCAAATTCACAGTGATTTCATCTTTGATATTTTTTGTTTGTTTTTTACATGATATAAATAATGCAAACAAAATTAATAGAATAATAAATTTTTGTTTTGAAGTCATAAAAAGCTCCTTAAATTATTAAATATAAAAGTGAGATTTTTATAACACCGTTTGTCTTGTTTTATTGAATTTTATTTTAGTCTTGTTTGTTTTGTATAGTATAATTTAATAAAACAAGACCAACTTTAGAAAAGGTCTCATTTTATTAAATGTATAAAGAAAATAATAAAAGAGATAATTCCCTACGCTGGCATTACCCAAACAGGTTATAAGGGTCGAAGTTTTTTATAAAAATAATTATGTAAACTTCCTCTCAGCCTTTTCAAGCTCCCCGATTGTGAGAAATGATATAATATTATTAATTTTTTATCAAGAAGTTAATTATTTAATTTAAAAAAAAATTATATTATTCAATTATGTTGATATAAAATTTAAATATTTTTTAATTGCAGAAAATATAATGATAAAAATAAGTAAATGGGTATTAAACGAATAATACCCATTTTAATTAATTGAGAATAAAAATTTATTTATGGTTCATTTTCAATATGTCAATAAGTTCTTTTATTAAATTTTTTTCGCTTATTGCAGTCATTAAATGATCCTGTGCATGTATAAAAAGTAAGTTTATTACAAAACTTTCACCATTAGCTTCTTTTGATATTAAATCAGTTTGGTATTGATGAGACTCTACTAATAATTTATCAGCTTCCTGCATTTTTTTATCGGATTCTTCAAATTTATTTTCTTTAGCAAGTCTTAAAGCCTCATAAGCTAAACTTTTACTTTCTCCAGCTAATGCTATAATAGGAAATACATTTTCTTCCATAAATGTTTCATAATCTTGTGTCATAAGTAATAAACTCCGTAAAATTATTCTCTTATAATAAATCTTTTAGCCGGACTTATATAATCCAGCAAAAATAAATATTCATCTTTAATTTTTCCTACTATATTAGTTCTTCCGGTGTTTTTTAAATCTTTCAAAGCTATTTGCATTTCTCCTGTATAACTTCCATATTCTGATGAATCTATTAATATATCGCCTCTTTTTATATTAGAAACTGCATTAAATACTTTGAAATTATGCCCTTTATATTTTGCCCTTGTATCTGAAGATCTTATAACATCAGCAGAAGCATCTAATCTGTTTTGATGAAGCATATCCAATACTATACTCTTTTCTTCTTTAGGAATCGAATCAACTAATTCTGCTTTAAAAGTTATTAATCTCTTGTCCATATTATATAATGTTTTTAAAGTATTTTCATCTGCATAACAGTTAGCAATGAATACACAATCAACACCAAGAGCAAATAATTCCATAGCCTGTGCATCTATAGGCATATCTCTATGTTCTTCCAATGTACAAATACCATCGCTTACAGGCCAAGGTCCGAAAGTAGCTTCTTTAGCATTAACAAATGCTGATGAACTTATAGAATATTTTTTAAAACGTTTCATACTGCTTTGAAAAAGTGTTCTGTCTAGTCCTGTATATGCATGAGGATAGAAATTATAACAGCCTATCAAATTATCAGTATTAGGATAATATTTCATTATATTATCGAGATAATCTGTATCATTGCTCATATTTAATTCTATTTTTAAATCGTATTCATTATATGTCATTAAACTTTCTTCATTACCTGTAAAGCCTAAATCTAATCTTACGCCCCAAGCTCCTAGTTTATGAAAAAAGTCAAGATTTTTATAATCTATATCCAAATGTTTGAATACTGCCGGAGATATATCCAAAGTAGTTCTTATGCCTTTTTCTTTAGCATAATTTATAATAGTTGAAAATTCATTTATTATTTCATCTTTGGATCTATCAACTGAAAGCAGACACATAAAACATCTGGTGAATCCATATTTAGAAGCCAAATCTATATAAGATTTATTATCTTCCATTTTTGAGTGAAAGGGGTAAATAGATATTCCTAACTCTTTCATTTATAATATTCTCCTGTTTTTTTATGTTTTATTATTTTGCAATCATTTATTAATTTTATTCGTTATCTGGTAAAGTTTTAGCATAAGCATTTATGAAAGGAGTATATATCAAGTATGATAAGAATACTAAACATAAACTCAAAATCATAGCAGGAACACTCAAATTAGTAGATAAGAAAGCTCCCAATGGACCAGGAGTTGTCCAAGGTACTAAAGAAACAATTTTTCCTACTATACCTATTTTTAAAACTGTATAGGCTATTATAGCATTAATTATTGGTACGCCTATAAAAGGTATAAATAGTATAGGGTTCATAACAACAGGAGTACCGAACATAATAGGTTCATTTATATTGAATAATCCCGGTATAACTGAAAGTCTTCCTATAGATTTAAGATGTGCATTTTTGCTCAATGCCATAGCTATTGCTAAACCTAATGTAGCACCTGCTCCTCCTATATATACATAAACATTGAAGAACTCTCCTGCTACTACTTTTGGTAAAGCCTCTCCAGCCTGTAAAGCTGCCTGATTCAAAGCTAAATTTGATAATGTTACTATGCTTATTATTGCATTTATTACATTAGCACCATGTATACCCACAAACCATAATATATGTATAATTAAAAGAAGTATTATAACCAATACTAAACTATCTGACTTTGACAATAAATGAGAAGTTATATTATCTATCAAAGCAGAAGTTAATATCTTCATATTCTTTTGTATTATTATATTTATTGTTTGGAATAATATTCCTACAACAGCTATAGGTATAATGATTTCAAATGATTTTGCTATTGCAGGAGGCACAGAATCAGGAAGTTTTATAGTCATTTTTTTGCTTACTAAGAATTTGTAAATTTCTATTGATATTATACCGCCTATTATAGCAGAGAATATTCCTTTAGCATCTAAAAATCTAGCATCTAATACATTTATATTGCTTCCGGCTTCTACTAAAAATATATTAGCGAAATCTTCAGCAACAGATAAAGCATTTGACTTAGCTGATATAAGCAAAAAAGCAAATAAGGATAAGAATCCTCCTGTAACAGTGCTTAAACTATAAGAGCCAGCCAAAGAATATCCTATACCATAAGCGACAAATAATGATAATAAGCCCATACTTACATTGAATATTTGAATGAAATGTCCTGAAAATGCAGTAGTGAAATTATCATACCAAGCCATATATAAAAAGCTGTTTTCATTTTTAAGAGGTAAGTTAAATATTAAAAGTATGAAAGAACCTACTATTAAAAATGGCGTAATATAATCAAATGCATCTTTTATTGATGTAAGATATCTATTATTTGATAATTTAGCTGCAATAGGAGCTATTTTATTTTCTATATAACTAATAATTTTTTCATTCATAATATATTTTTAAGTATAATAGCCTATTAAATAGATTATAATGTTAAATTCAAAGCAAAATCTAATATTTTAGCTCCGTCCATTTTTCCATAGTCTTTGAAATCTATAACATCTAAAGGTTTTCCTTTAGCATTAGCTTTTTTAGCTAATTCATCTTTAAGATATTTAACCTGAGGACCTAATAGAAAAATATCGTAACTATCTACTAACTCTTCAAATCTTGAAACGCTTGCAGCTTCTATTTCAGCATCAATATTATCGGCTTTAGCTTTATCCTGCATCTTTTTTACTATCATACTGGTAGACATTCCAGCAGAACATAAAAGTAAAATCTTTTTCATTCTTTACTCCTTTTTTATTTTTGTATTAAGGATAATGTTTTTATAAAATAACTCAAACAATAAAATTGCAGTATTAATATGGTAATTTATTAGCTTTTTCTTTTTATGAAAAAGTATATAATAAAAACAAAAATGATACAATAAAGTTATATTTATGAATGTTAAGTATATAAAAGAAATATTATCATCGTTGTCGGCTGATTCATATATAACTGCTGAAGCCTTATCAAAACAATTAAATGTCAGCGAAAAAACAATTAGAACAAAAGTTAAAGAAATTAATTATGAATTGCAGAAATTTAATATAAAAATAGAATCTAAACCAAGATACGGATATAAATTAATATGCGATAATTATGATAATTTTAAATCTATAGATTTAATATTAAATATTAATAATGATATGGATTATAGAATTAGGATAATTTTCAAATATTTAATAGAATTAGACAGCGAATATATAAAATCTGATGATATATGCGACTCTTTGGATATATCTAAAACTACATTGACAAATATATTAAAGATTATGGAATATAATTTAAAATATCATAATCTTAAACTTGAGAGAAGACCTAATTACGGAATTAAATTGATAGGTAATGAATTTGATATAAGAAATTTTATAATATGTAATTATTTGAATGATTTCTTATATGAAAATAATATGAATGAAAAATTAATAGGAATAATTATAAATTTTCTTAATAAATATGAAATAAAATTTTCAGAAATTAATTTAGAAAATTTTATTCAGTATATCAATGTTTCAATAAATAGAATAAAGAATAATAAATTTATATGCGATTGTGAAAATGATATTATTAAAGATATAGCCGAAGAAATAAGATTATCAGAAGAATTAATAAATCAGATACAAAATGAAATTGATATAAAGTTTAATGAGGCAGAAATTTTATTTATAGCCATACATATAGCTTCTAAGAATTTATTTTCTATTAATGAAAATTATAATTCAGTGATACAGGATAAATTTTCAGATATAATTGATAAAATGCTTGATATGGTCTATAAAAATTTAAAAATAGATTTAAGAAATAATTTTAATTTGATACTTCTTCTTAATCAGCATATGATACCTTTGGATATAAGGATAAGATATAATATATTTCAAAAAAATCCTATGCTTAATGATATAAAAAATAATTACAGTCTTTCATTTTTATTAGCTTCGGAAAGTGCAGCAATATTGAAGGACTATTATAACAAAGATATATCAGAAGATGAAATAGGATATTTAGCATTATTGTTTCAAATAGGATTGGAAGAAACGGTAGAAAGCATAAATAAAATGAATATATTAATAGTATGCGGAAGCGGTAAAACAACTTCAAATTTACTTGTTACAAAATATAGAAAAGAATTTAATGATTATATAGAAAATATTTATGCTGCGGATTTGATAGGATTAAAGGATTTTGATTTTTCTAAAATAGATTATGTATTTTCTACTGTTCCTATTAATTTGAAACTGCCTGTTCCAATAGTTTATATAAGTAATTTTTTAAAAAGCGATGATATTATTAATGTGAAAAATACATTTGAATCTTTAAATAGAAATATTATTTTAGACTATTATAAAGAAGAAATGTTTACAACTGATATAAAAGGCGAAACTAAAGAAGAAATCATAAAAAATATATGTGAAGATATAAAAAAATATAAAAATATACCTGATAATTTTTATGAATTAGTTATGAAAAGAGAGCAATTAGCAGAAACGGATATAGGTAATTTAGTAGCAATACCTCACCCTATAGAGGTTGTTACAAAAGATACATTTGTTTATGTTGCTGTATTGGATAAGCCTATATTATGGCAGAAGAATAATGTTCAAGTAATATTTTTGATTTCTGTATCAAATAAAAATGATGATTTGAAAAATTTTTATGAATATACTATTAATTTCCTTCTCAATGAAAACAGCGTTAAAAAATTAATAGAAAATAAAACTTTTGAAAATTTAATTTTTCTTATTAAAAGTAATTCAGAATAATAGAGGATTTTATGACAGAGTTTAAATACATCATTAATAATATAAGTAATATACATGCAAGACCTTTAAGTGAACTTGCAAAAATAGCTAAAGACAGTAACTGTGAAGTATCCGTAAAAAAAGGTGAAAATTCGAAGGATTTAAAAAAGATTATAGGGCTTATACAGTTAAAATTGAAGGTAGGCGATGAGGTGGATGTCATTATAAATGGTAATAATGATGATTTAGAGAATACTGCAAAAGAAAATATATATAACTTTTTTAAGCTGAATTTTTGATTAACATAATATTTTTATATTATATCACATTTTTATACTAGCTTTTTTATATAATTCATATTACAATTAGTAGTTTTATAAGTTATAAATTTATATTTTATTATGAGTTATGTTAAATGCTATTTAATTCCAGAGATTTTTTAATATTTTTTCCTATAACATTAATTTTGTATTGGATATTTCCAAAAAAATTAAGATATATTTGTCTTTTTATAGCAAGTTATATATTTTATATGTTTTGGAATCCTAAATATGCATTATTAATGGGTACTTCTACCATTGTAACTTTTTTAAGCGGCATATTAATAGAAAAATTAAAATATAAAAGAATAGTAGTGGCATTTAGTTTTATAATCAATATTGCTATACTTGTATTTTTTAAATATTTTGATTTTCTTCTATTAAATATAAATATGCTTTTATCAGCATTAAATATACAATTAATAGAGAAGCCTTTCGATATTATTTTGCCTGTAGGAATATCATTTTATACATTTCAGGCATTAAGCTATACTATAGATGTTTACAGAGGTGAAATAAAGTCAGAAAAGAATATCATTAAATATGCTTTATTTATATCATTCTTTCCGCAGCTAGTTGCAGGCCCAATAGAACGTTCAAAACATTTGCTAGGTCAAATACATAACATGGATAAAATAAAAAGATTCGATTATCATAGAATAACGGAAGGGCTTATTTTAATGCTTTTTGGTTATTTTCAGAAAATGGTAATAGCGGATAGGGCTTCTATATTAGTAGATACTGTATTTAATAGATATTATATTTATAACACTACAGAATTAGCATTGTCAGCAATTCTTTTTGCTGTGCAGATATACTGTGATTTTGCAAGCTATTCACTTATAGCAATAGGAACGGCTAAAGTTATGGGTATAGATTTAATGGAAAATTTTAATACTCCATATTTTGCAAGAAGCATAAAAGAGTTTTGGGGAAGATGGCATATATCTTTATCAACTTGGTTTAGAGATTATCTTTATATACCTTTGGGCGGAAATAGATGCTCAAAAATTAGAAGAAGTTTCAATATATTAGTAACATTTTTAGTAAGCGGACTTTGGCATGGAGCTAATTTTACTTTTATAGCTTGGGGTGCTATTCATGGTGTATGCTATTTAATAGAAGATATTACATCGAAATTTAGAAATAATGTTTTAAATAAATTTGGAGTAAAAGTACAAAGTTTTAGTTTTAAATTTCTTGAAGTTATTATTACATTTATAATAGTAGATTTAGCTTGGATATTTTTCAGAGCTGAAACTATACATGACGCTTTTTACTATATACAGAGAATGTTCACCAAAATAGATTTATGGCGTTTATTTGACGGTTCATTGTACAAATTAGGATTAGACAATTTTGAAATGAATATACTTATAATATCTTTGATAGTGCTTTTTTTAGTTGATTTGATAAAATATATAAAGAAAGAAACTATTTATGAATTTTTAAAAAATCAATGTTTATATTTCAGATGGGCTGTAATATTTTTCTTATTGTTCTTCATTATAATATATGGAAAATACGGTGCTGGTTTTGATCCTAAACAATTTATATATTTCCAATTTTAGGAGTTATAAAAATGAGTGAAGTTAGAAAAAATTATTATGGCAATCTTTGTACTGAAATGTATGAGATACTGCATGAAAAAGCACCTGAAGATGAATTAGACTTTTATCTATCTTATGCTGAAAAAGGTAAAAAGATTTTAGAACCTTTATGCGGAAGCGGAAGATTTCTTATTCCATTTATAGAAAGAGGGTTTGACATAACAGGAATAGATATGTCTAATGAAATGCTTAAAAAACTAAAATTAAAATTTCCTGATGCAAAAACGGTTCATACTGATATTATGAAATATGATCCGAAAGAAAAATTTGATTATATATTTATTAGTTCAGGTTCAGTATCATTGTTTACAGATATTGATATTTGCAAACAAATTCTAATAAGAATAAAGAAATGGCTTTTAAAAACAGGTAAATTTGTTTTTGCAGTTGATACAATAAAAAATAGATGTATAGATGATAATGATTATAATATTGCTGTATCTGTCAAAACAAAAGAAAATTTTGAAATAGTACTTAAATCAAAAAATTATTATGAAGAAAAAACTCAAACTCAGTTCTCTCCATCAATTTATGAAATGTATAATAATACTGAATTGATTCAAAGTGAGTTTATGGATTTTCAGACGCACCTTTATAAATATGGTGAAATGGAGCAGTATTTAAAAGAAGTTGGATTTACTCAAGTTAAAACTTATTCTTCTTTTGAAAAGGAAATTGTAGTTAATGATCAATGTGATATGTTTTTATTTGAATGTAGTTTTTTATAATTATTATAAATAAATATTTTTTGTGAAGAAAATTATGAAGCATAAGGGAACAATACGATTAGAAAGCGAAAGATTATTATTAAGAAGATTTAAAACAGAAGATGCAAAAGACATGTATAATAATTGGGCTAGTGATGATGAAGTTACAAAATATTTAACATGGAAAACTCATGACAGTATTGATAGAACAAAAATCATTTTGACTGAATGGACTAATCAATATTGTTATAAAGATTTTTATCAGTGGGCTATTGTATTAAAAGAAAATAATTTTTTAACAGGAAGCATAGCCGTTGTTGATATGAATGATAGTATAGATATGATTAGTATTGGTTACTGCATATCTAAAAAGTATTGGCATAAAGGCATTACATCGGAGGCTTTATCAATATTAATAAAATTCTTTTTTGAAGAGGTGAAAGTTAATAGGATAGAAGCCAAACATAATATTAATAATCCTAATTCCGGAAAGGTAATGCTTAAATGCGGATTGAAAAAAGAAGGAGTATTAAGAAGCATTTATAAAGATAATACAGGACTTGCTGATGCTGCAATTTACTCCATATTAAAAAATGAGTATTTTAATTAAAAAAGAGTTAAGAAAAAAGTTAAATTTTTAGTTTACATAATTTTATATAAAAATAATAGGCTTTTAGAATATGATAAGAAACACAATAAAAATTATTTGCTTTATAGCTATATTTATTACATTGCTCTGGTTTTCAAGCAGAGTTTTAAGATTCAAAAATGATAATGGTATATATCAGGGCGACAGTTTTTATGAACAAAGAACTAACAGCATAGATGTTATGTTTATGGGAAGCAGCCATGTTCATTATAATGTTAATCCTGCTATACTTTACAATGAATATGGTATTGCAGCATATAATTTTACTTCAGGAAGCCAGCCTATTTGGAGTACTTATCATTATTTAGTAGAAGTATTAAAATATCAGAAGCCTAAATTAATTGCTTTAGAGTCTTATATTGTTGCTGCAAGCAGAACCAATGTTGTAGATTATCAAATTGTAGCAGCCACTTATGCATTAAAATGGTCAAAGAATAGAGTTGAATCTTTAAAAGTAACAGCGGCAGAAAGGTTTGATGAGTTTATAAATCCTATGTACAGATATCATAACAGATACAAAGATTTAAAAGATGAAGATTTTATACCTTATGCTAATAATTATAATCATTATAAATATTTTAAAGGCTACTCTTTTCATAATAAAACATTCCCAGTACAAAGGCCGGATATAGAAAATATTAAAGACAGTCTTCCTTTACTTGAAGAGCAGGAAACTTATTATAGAAAAATATTGGAATTAGCAAAAACAAATAATATTCCTATTGTTGTAATAGCTTCGCCTTTTCCTATGACTGATGATGAGGCAAGACATTTTAATAGAGTAGGTGAGATTGCAAAAGAATATGATGTTCCTTTTATGAATTTTAATCATTATTATGATGATTATGATTTGGATTTTTGGACAGACTATAATGATGCAGGACATTTAAATTATAAAGGCGTTCATAAATATACTTCTTTTTTGGGTAAATATTTGAAAGATAATTTTAATTTGCCGGATAGAAGAGGCGATACAAATTATGACACTTGGGAGAAGAATGCTTTATATGAATATAATAAAGTTTATGATATGGGATTAAGAGATATAGATAATATTAATGATTATATGACAAAAATAACTAATCTTAATGACTATACTATAGTAATAAATATGCTTGGAGAATATTCTACAAATGATAATATCGTAAAAGGATTATATTCTAATTTTAATATAACCAATGAAATGTATACTAATAATGTTTCTTATGTCATAGATAAAAATAAATTAGTATTTTCTTCAATGGGGGCAACTAATTATCTTTATCATAAAGAGCTTAATAAATATAATGATTTAGTAATTGACAGCGGAAACAGAATATTGATAAGCAGAAGCAACTTAAGAAAAACTACTAATGGAGTTAACATAATAGTGTATGATAATATAACTTCAGAAGTTGTTGATTTTTTTGATTTGCCTTATACTAATGATGCTATAAGCGAAGCAATAGAGAGAGATTATTAATATTTGAAATGAATTTAATTTATAGATTTAATTAATTTTTCTTAATAATAAAAATAAATAAAAAATTATTAGATTGTTTACTTTTTTGTAATTTTTATTATCATTATAAATAGAGAGAAAATTGTTATGATTAAAAAAATTTTATTAATATTTATGTCAGTTTTGGTATTTGTATCATGTTCAGCTACAGTTATGTCACCAGGTAATAATGGAGGCAATTCCGGCAGCGGTACGGAAGAAGACGGTGATGGCGGTAATGAAGGCGGCGGCGGTACTGAAATACCAGGTATCCCTTGGACTGAAATACAACCACCTTTGCCTGTCTTAGATGATGAGGCAATTAAATACGGAATAGATATTTCCCAAGAAGATAATGTAATAAAAGAGCAAATAAAAATAAAATTAAAAGAATATAGAAACGACAAAGGTCAATATAAAGTAATATTTACAGGAAAGCCAAAAGATGATTATTTAGTTTCAGCATCTCTTACAAAATTAACATTAGAAGTTGCAAAAGATTTATCTATTAGTGATGCAATAATAGATGTTAGTAAAGTTTATTTTAATGAGAGAAAGATAAAATCTAGAATGTTTCGAGGAGGAGTTTCTTTAGGTTATTTTAATTTGAGTTTTATATTGCCGGAAAATATTATAAGGGTCATAGAAGGCAATGCATTTTCATTTTTAAATAATTATTTGAGAGAGATAACAATACCTGATTCTGTTATTGGTATTGATGCTGCTGCTTTTCAGTTATCTGAGGTGCTTAACAAAATAACATTTAGTGAAAAAAGTAAACTTGAATATATAGGTGAATTAGCTTTTCTTATTCAACAGTAAAGGAAATAGTAATACCAGCATCTGTAAAATTAATAGGAAGAAAACCATTTGGAAGTTCTTTAACCACTGTTACTTATTTGGGAACTAAGCCTAATACCATAAGCAATAATGGAGATGTATTTGAAGATTGTGTTAGTCTTACAACTTTAATAATTCCTAATGCTGAAGATCCGTCTGATCCTAATTGGTTAAGTTTCTTAGGCCATAAATTTACTACTGTAAAAAAACAGTGATTTTTTATCAAAAAGTATATAGTAAGCTAAATAATTTTAAATATTTTACTTTTTAAAATTTTTTCTTATGTTTAAAGCAATATTTATATTTAAGGATGGAATGTTTAAGGATGGAAAGAGTGATGATTAAAAAAATTTTATTAGTATTGGTATCAGTGGTTGTATTTGTTTCATGTTCAAATAATACTACATCTCCTGATAGCAGTAATAACGGTAATAATTCAGGAGTTACACCTCCTACTGTAGATAAGGAAGAGGAAGAATTAATAAAAAAATACGGTATAGACATAAGTCAGGACGATGCAGTAATAAGTCAAAAAATAGAAGAAAATTTAAAGGCTTATTTTGCTGAAAAGAATTCATATAGAGTAATATTAACAGGTACTCCAAAAGATTATAGCAAAGATGGGGTGGAGTCTTTAGCTTCTTTAATTTATGAAGCTGCAGTTAAAATTAATTTATCAATTGTATATGTAGATATAAAAAATATATATTTTAAAATTGGGGCTATAGAAATTAATATGTTTTCAGAAGGTTCTTATT
>CASEHG010000065.1 GCA_949287565.1 uncultured Brachyspira sp. | reverse complement strand
TGCCTTTTTGAAATCTGCCATGTTAATATCTATTGTATAGTCAGTATTTTCATTATTATATTTTTTATATTTAAGTACAGAGTTTTCAATTTTTACAAGATATTTATTATCATCTGTGATATTAAAAAGTACTGATATATTTTTATCTTTTACTTTATCAGGATTTAAAGCAACTGATATATATTCAAACATGTTTTCAGCAGATAATGCATTTATCATATCTAATGATGTAGTTTGAGGAGCTTTCATATTTTGATCTACACCATTTCTAAGTTCATAAGCGCCGGTAAGTAAATAAGCCCTCCAAACAGCAGATTCGCTTTGATATCCAAGCTGTTCCATAGCATCAGCACTGAGTTTTCTTGCATTTTCATTATTAGGATTAGCAAAGATTACATTATTGAGTACTTCAACAACCCATCTGTAATCACCTTCATCATAAGATTTTTTAGCCATTTTTATAATATTGTTTTCTCCGCCCATAAACTCAACATATCTTTTTGCTGATTCTTCAGGAGGAAGTTTATATAAATTAACAGGATTTCCATCCCACCAAGCACCGAAATAAAAATCATAAACAGCTTTTACATCATGATTTATAGAACCATAATAACCTCTGTTATAAAATTCTTTTGCTAAATTATCTGGTATCTGTATTTTTTCTGCTATCTCTATAGGAGTGTATCCCATATTAGCATATCTTAAAGTTTGATCATGAATGTATTTATATAAATCTCCATGCTTATTTAGAAAATCATCTATATTGCTTTGTTCCCATATAGGCCAGTGATGAGAACCGAATAATACATCAGTTCTATTTTTTAAGAATTCTTTTGATTTCTCTATAGCCTTAGCCCATATAATAGAATCTCTTGTCTTTGCTCCTCTTAATGTTGATAAATTATGAAGTGTATGATTCATTACTTCAGCACTTGATGCAGCTCTGTATTTTGGTATATAAATCATAAACTCTGCCGGAGCTTCAGTGTTTTGTGCCATTAAAAATTGAAACTCTACTCCGTCAATTGTGAATGATTCATAATCTTTTGAAATAACTTTTGTAGGTTTTATAATACCGGGAGTTCCAGTTGCTACTAATTTACCAAGTCCGGCATCAACTGTACCTTTTTCATCTTTTGGTAAAAGTCCTCCGTACATATAAGAAGAACGTCTGCTCATAGCATTGCCTGCTAAAAGATTTTCTGATACAGCTTCTTCAAAAAATCCTTCAGGTGCTACAATAGGTATATTATTGTTTTCGATGACTCCTCTTATTCCTCCAAAATGATCAACATGAGAATGTGTAAATATTACTCCTGTTATTGGATCATTTCCTTTATGCTTTCTAAATAATTCTATAGCTTTAGATGCTAATTCTTTTGTTGTTAACCCATCTATTACAATCCAGCCAGTATCGCCTCTTACAAAAGTTATATTAGCTAAATCAAAACCTCTTACTTGATATATATCCGGAGTTACCTCAAATAAGCCTGATATATTATTTAATTGAGCCTGCCTCCATAAAGAAGGATTAACAGTATCTGGTGCAGACTGATTTGATATGAAAGGAAAAGAAACGTTTCCGTCTGAAGTTTCTATGAATCCTCTTTTAGCGTTTTCAAAATCAGTATTGTCATCAAATGGCAAGTAGTTTTTTAATTTTTCATTTTCTTTTTTAGTATATTCTGTTGCATCTTTTCT
>CASEHG010000064.1 GCA_949287565.1 uncultured Brachyspira sp. | reverse complement strand
TTAAGTATATATAACTGTTATATTATTAATAATATAATATTATGTAAAAAATAATTTAATAGTTTTAATATAAATTTTATGTGAAAAAATAAATCAAAAATTTCTATAAAAAGTATTGATATTTTATGATTTTACATATATTATAAAAAATTGATAATGAAAAAATAAAAATAAGGAGAGGAAAGATGAGTCATCATCATCACAGAGGACAATGGGGGACTAGAGCTGGATTCATACTTGCTGCTATAGGTTCTGCTGTTGGTTTAGGTAATATATGGCGTTTCCCATATATGGTTGCATCTAATGGTGGCGGTGCTTTTATGATAGTTTTCCTTTTAGCTATGCTTACAGCAGGCATACCTATAATGATACTAGAATTTTCTATAGGACATAAGACTCATAAAAGTGCACCTGGTGCTTTGAAAGCATTAAACCCTTCTTGGGAATGGTTAGGTTGGTTACAAGTATTTACATGTTTTGCAATAGTTATTTATTATTCAGTCATTATTGCTTGGTCATTATCTTACGGACTCTTTTCTATTCAAGGTTTAAAATGGGGAACTGATACAGCTGCTTTCTTCACAAAAGAATATTTAAAACTTCAAGATGGTTTTTCACTCAGCAATTTTAATATTGGAGTTGCTATACCATTAATTATTGTTTGGATTATTATATTAGTTTCTGTTATTGGCGGTGTTAAAGATGGTATAGAAAAAGCAAATAAAATATTTATGCCTTTATTAGCTATATTAGTAGTAATTATTCTTATTAGAGGTGTAACTTTACCTGGAGCTTTAGCAGGTCTTGATTATATGTTCAAACCTGATTTTTCTAAACTTACTAATCCTAAAATTTGGATAGATGCTTATGGTCAGGTATTCTATAGTATGTCTGTAGCATTCGGTATAATGATTACTTATTCTAGTTATTTGCCTGATGATTCAGATATAGCAAACAATGCATTTATGACAGGTTTTGCTGATACTAGCTTTA
This sequence comes from uncultured Brachyspira sp., assembly GCA_949287565.1. Taxonomy (GTDB): domain Bacteria; phylum Spirochaetota; class Brachyspiria; order Brachyspirales; family Brachyspiraceae; genus Brachyspira. Next base: position 806 of record CASEHG010000064.1, on the reverse strand, counting down.
GTTTGTTTGCTGGTATTACAGTATTTAGTATAATTGGTTATATGGCTCATACTCAAGGAAAGCCTGTTGCTGAAGTAGCTGGAAGCGGCGGTATAGGTTTGGCATTTATGGTATTCCCTGAAGCTATTAACTCTTTACCTGGTTTAAATGGACTATTTGGAGTGGTGTTCTTCTTAGTGCTTTCATTTGCAGGATTAACATCTGCTATTTCTCTTGCAGAGGTAGTTATATCTTCATTTATAGATAAATTCCATTTCAATAGAAAAAAAGTAAGTATTGTTATTATTATAATACAGGGCGCTATATCTATGGTATATGCTACAGGAAGCGGACTTTCTATACTTGATATAGTTGATGCTTTCATAAACAATTACAATATTGTAGTAAGCGGTTTAATAGAGATTATACTAGTTGCTTGGGTATATAAACTTGGATCATTTAAAGAAACTATCAATACAGTTAGTGAATTTAGAGTAGGTAATTGGTGGGATTTCTGTTTGAAATTCTTAACTCCAGTATTCTTGGCTGTAATGTTATCATTAAAATTAATAAATGATTTCAAAACTCCTTACGGCGGTTATCCTACTTGGGCATTATTCGCTTTAGGTTGGTCAATGCCTGTTATAGCATTTATAGCTGGAATATTATTGGCTAAGTTTAAAGACAAACAGCCTAATATACCGCAAAGTAAATAATATTATTAAACATAAAGGAGATAAATTATGGGATTTGATTCTGCTATATTTATGGTACTTAGTTTATTAGCTATATGGGGAGGTTTTGCTTTTTTTCTCAGTATAGCTCTT
>CASEHG010000063.1 GCA_949287565.1 uncultured Brachyspira sp. | reverse complement strand
CCAGATGAATCTTTTTCTTTTCTTACTTTTAATCTTACTATTGTTTTGTTTCTGAATATTTGAAAATAATGCTTTGTATCTTCAATTTCTTTTACTATAAGCAAATTTTCATTTTCTATAATTTCATTGGTGATAATATTTTTATATGCAATTGCAGATACCAATAAAGTATAATATTTTCCTTTTGACTTACCGGCTGATAAATTTTGCTTTTTCAAAACAAATACTATATCTAAAATTTCATCATCAAAATTACTATTGAAGTTTTCAATTTCCTTGCTCATTTTATATCCTTTATATTTATTATTTTTGTAACTTTTGTATTTTTGTATATAATTCATTAATTTCTACTTTATTTATATTCTCATTGTGAATTTCTGAATGTATAACTAATGGTATAGTTTTTATATATTTTAAAGTATATTTTAAATATTCTAGTAAATTATTTAAATAATTTTTATAATTTCCTTCATCTATCTCTGATAAATAGTCATATATTAATAATAACGAATTATAATATATATGATAACTTATATCTATTTCTGTTTTAAACATATCAAAAGATTTGATAATATGTTCTATATTTTCATCGTATATTTCTTTAGCATCCAATAAAGTATTATGAATATGCATGTATTTTTGATATTGTACTCCATATTTATAATTTTTTACTTTAGAATATTCATTTTCAATTTCGTTAATATAGTATTCAAAATAATTCTTTACTATATAAGCAATTCTATAGGATTGATTTTGTTTTTTTATTTCTTCTGCCTGTTCTTCATTTTTTTTATTTAATTTGTTATTAAGCCATATACTATAAATAAATGCTATAAGTGGAATGATAATACTTCCAATTAAAGATAGCATATCAATTACTGATTTGTTTGTAATAATAGATATAGTGTTATCATTTAATCCTACATTTGTTATTTCTGTAATATTAGTTAAGTAATTAGTAATGAAGTTTGTTGTGTAATTAGTTATTGTTATTTGGTTTGTAATCATTATATCCTCATAGCTTTTTTATATACAAATGAAAATATATTCTAAAATATGATAATATGTTATTATATGTTAACTAATCAAACACACCTATTAAGTACTATGTAAAATACTTAATAAGTGCATGAATAATTTCTTACTTCATAAAATAAGATTTTACTGTTCCGTATATTGATGAAGTAAATCTTTTATTAATGTCTAAAGGATTTATATATTCTTCTGCATTGCAATTTCCGTTTTCATCTAGTCTGTGGAAAGCAATATTTTTAAATGTTACTTTTTCGTTAGCTTCTATTCCAAACCACATATATTCAAAATCTATACGGCATGCAATATTTAATATAGAGTCCTTTAATTCATAATAAGTATAGCTTCCGCCGTCCTCAATATCTCTGCTTCTTTCAAATGACATTTTATTTGCCATTGACATTATTTCGCCTGCTGTTATTTCCTGATCTTCAAAAGAAATGATTTTGTTGTTTTTTATATGTTCTTCTTTTACTTCTTCAAATAATAAGTCAAGCTGATTTATAGGCTGTGATATTTCGTAGTCGCTTAATTGAGTTTTCCATTTTGATAATTTTTCTTCGTATAATTCTATTGGGTGAACTAAAGTAATATTCTTTTTATTTTTAAGACTGTCTTCAAATATATATTCTTCTTCATCGAAGTTATTGAAAGAACCGTCTTCCATATATCTGAAGCTTTCTATCAAATTATTATTTTCATCATAAACACCCCATATAAGTTTTAAAGCAAATATATTCATTATAGGGTTGTCCACAAAAAGTTCAGTAAAAGTTTTATATGACCATTTTCTTCCGTTTAATAATACTTTATTTAATCTTGTCATTTGATTAGAAGTTATCATTTTTATATTTTTCTTTATCAAAGTTAATTCTTTTTTGGATGCATCCGCAGTTTCTTTATCGTCTTTGCTGTTTGGTGCAGGAAGTGATTTTAAAACTTTGTCATTTGAATCTGTTACTTCGATAGTGAAATCATTTTTTATTTGTAATTTAAATACTCTGTCAGCCTCTCCTCCATAATGAAGTTCTCTCATTCCTTTTTTATCAAAGTCTAAATCTGGAATTATTTTGTCTATTAGCTCATCTTCTGAAATCTCTAATGCTTTGGCAGTCTTTTTTAATGCATCTTTAGCTGCATTTTTAACCTGATTATTTTTAATTTTTACAGACATTGTATCAACTAATACCAATGCAAATTTGCTTGCATTTAATGCTATAGCATATACTGCATGTGCCGCTAATGCTCCTCTTGCATTCAATGACCATTCTTCAATTTGAGTTTTTAATTTTAAGAGTTTATCTTCAGGCTGGAAAATACAATATGGAATAAGTATATTTTTTAATTTTGTATCTGCTTTGTTGTTAAGCCAATTTGTATATATATTATCAAGTGCATTTCTAAATGAATCAATATCAAAAAACTCTGCTATTTTGTTGCAGTCTTTTAATATAGAAGGTTCTTTTAATGCAACGTATTCCATAAACACATACTGAACTATTTTTAAAGGTGTTTTAGTTTTCTTGTCTTTTAATAAAATATTAGAAAGTATATTTTCGTCTATATCTTTTATTAAACTTTCATGTCCTTCATTATAGTATTTATTTAAATGTGATTCTATTTCTTCAACGCTTGTAAATTGGAAATCATCATCAAACTTTTGTAAATCCCAATATTTAATTATTTCTTTATAAACTGTTCTTGATGCTTCTTTTCCTTCATTAGCTAATTTTTCTACTTCGCTTCTTACGATGCTTTCATTATTATTGATTACTGATACACAATGCTTTTTTATTTCTTTTGATTTTGCTGTGTTGAGAACTTTGAAAACAAAATCAAATTTATTATCAATAAGTTCTTTTAATTCATCACTGAAAAGACAATTAATAAATGATATAGTGCCTTGAATATTTGCTGTTATAGAAGTGATAAACGATTTTTCTTCCATAATAGATTTTGTTTCTTCTGCATTATTTTTTATAAGTGTGATAATATTATCTTTTGAATCTAATAATGATAAATAAATATCTTTTAATGGTACTTTTTTATCATTAACTAATTTTTCTTTAGCTTCCAAAATATTTCTATTATAGAATATTTCCTGAATAGAAACATAAATTGAAATTTTGCCGTATATTCCATAATGCTTTAATAATTTAGTAGTAATTTCTGATGCTTCATCATTTATACCGTCAAAAGACATTATAGCTGACAAATAATGACTATGATTAGTGTAAGGTTCTTCTTTTACATATTTAAAGCTTTTAGAAGTTATTTCATCAAAACTTTTAATAGGCTGCATTATCTTTAATAGCTCAACGCACATTGTTTTGAGAGTTTCTACAATGGAATTAGTATCTATATTATATTTATTATCACTGCTTGCAAGCATAATTGATGAAAGCATAGCATAATCAAGATATAAATTTTCTAATTTTGATTTTGCTATTATCTCATAAAGTCTATAAAAAGTTTCTTTGTCTTCATCATATAATTTTTTTGCTTCTACTGTTAAATATGAAATAAAAAGAGTGTTATTATTAACTATTGTGTTTAACAAAATACATTCTTTAGGGAAATTGCATAGTTCTAAATATTCAGGTATAAGTTTTTGTGTGTAATAATAATAGCCTTTATCCTCTGAATATCCTTTAAATAATCTTTTATATAGTTTTATAGTTCTTGTCATATCTTTGTATATATTCACAAGAAAATAAATCATATTGTTATCTTTATTTAAAATATTCATTAATCTTTTATAAACTTCTTTATCTTTATCAACTATAGTAAAAAGTAATGATATAGTTTCTTCATCATTGATTTTTAGAGAATCTATATAATTTAATAATTGTTTGATGAGGCTCTTATCATCATCTCTATTTATCAGGTATACAAAAATAGTTAATAATAAATGAGGTTCTTTATTCAATAATATTTCATTATCATTTTTTACTTTTTCTAAGTATTTATTAAAGTCTTTAGGTATATAGGCTTCTAATTCTGAAAACTTATAAAAATTATTGACTTGTATTTGTATATATTTAGATGCTTCATTATTAGCTAAAGTTGCTTTAGAATATTTTTTATCATATATAGTTCTTTCATACGTATTATTATAACTTTCTATTAATGCTTTTTCTAAATCTTCACCAGTGCATAATCTTAAAATTATATGAACATTTTGGTTTTTGTATATATCTTTTATTATAGCTTCAGCGTATCTTGATAGAGCTTTTTTATCTTCTTCTTTAGTATTTTCATCAAAATAAAATCTAAAAATATCTTCAGCTTCATAACCATAATAATTTCTTAAAGTAGGGCAGCTGTTTGATCTTCCATAAAAATAATCAAGGAATGCATTCTTATTGTTTTCGTATTGGAATATTCTTTCAAACTTATTTCTTATTTCTTCTTCATTACTGATATTATTCTCCATATATCACCTCGTTAATAGTATTTTTATATAGTATAATTAATTTTTTTTGTTATGTCAAATTTATTAGTAAGCAATGAAGTTAAAAAACAATTTTTGACAAAATACAAACATTTT
>CASEHG010000062.1 GCA_949287565.1 uncultured Brachyspira sp. | reverse complement strand
TATAGATAATATATTATAATGATTATATAAATTTATATTCATTAGAGAAATTAAAAGCGACAGAAACAAATATATCATTCATTTTTATATTATTATCGTTTTGCATAGCCTCATATATTATATGATAAGAATTACTGATATGAACTAATTCATTAAAAGTTTCTTTTTTAAAAATCTTATTTGAAAAACCATCTATCAGAGAATCTTCTATATATTTATAGCTTGTAAATTGTGTTTTCAATATATTATAATGATTATTTTCTATATAAACATCTACCCTATCATTAAAAACAGCATCTTTAAAAGCATATTCTGCACATATTTCAGGAATAAAATTCATCATTTCTTCTCTTATACTATTATCAGATATCACATTTTTTATATTCTTGATAAAATCATCATAATTAAAATCACACTTCTCAAATTCAAGCACATATTCCATAACAAAATACTCAATTTCTTCTTTTGTATAAGGATATTTAATATAAGTACTATCCGACTGCAGTATAAAGAAAAATTGCTTTATAGAAAAGAACTCTCCATTATTATCCCATTTAATAATTTCATTTTGAACGCAGTTTTCTAATGTTTTATTTTGAATATTATTTATAGTGCATTCTACTATAATATCATCATTAGGCATTTTAGCCGCATAAGTCTTTATAAAACTTACTCTATTATTAGCAAGTATGAAAGGAACTTCTTTATATATAGAATTCCATAAAAAACTAGAATATCCGTTTTTTTCATCAAAACCTATATAATCATTATAAAAATCTTCTTTATCGTTTATACTATTTTCTATATTCCCAATACCTAGTATAGGACTTTCACATACAGTGAAAACTTTTTTATTTCCTAGTATTGAGGTTTCTATTTCATGATGATGTATTCCTGAAAGAAAATCCAATATGCCATGCAAAGCACAATATACAAAATTATCAGATGAAAGTTCTATAGCCTTATATTCATCTGAAGCTATACTTGATGAAGATTCAAAAAAAACATTATCAAAAAGCGGCGCTTTAACATAGAAATATACTGTGCATAATATACTTTTTTTCTTTTCGATCTGCACTATTTTAGGCTCTATAGTAATATCATAACTCAAAAATTTGATGCAGTCATTTTCTATTTCATTTTTATGATTAATAGTGGTATGAAGTCTATTTAATAGTATATCTTTATAATTATTCATTTAGCACCATTTCTAATATTTCATTAATAGACAATGGGCTAAAATTATGAATATCACATGCTGCATTAAATGCTAAATTATGATATTTTTTATCTTTATGCCAGTGTCCATGTATAAGCATAGTATTATTATAATAGCCTTCCCATTCCAATATAGGATAATGAAATAAGACTATTTTTTTTATTGTATTACTATACTCTTTTATATCCAAAACATAATAATCTTTGACAAATTTAAATAGTTTACTATCAAATTTATCATTATCTAAAAATTTATCATTATTACCTTTTATAAGGTATTTATTTCCATTCAATGATTTTAATAATTCAGCAGTTTTCAAATATCCTTTATCATTAGAAAAATCACCAATTATATATACATCATCTTCTTTAGTTATTTTGTCATTCCAATTATTTATTAAACAATCATGCATAGCTTTATAATCATTAAATAACTTTTTTCTGCTTGCTGGCATATAAAAAAAGTGTGTATCAGAAATAAAATATATCATATAATAATCTTAATACTTAAATATATTTAAACAAATATTATTAATGCTGCAAAATTTTATAAATATGAACTACAATAACAGCATAATCTACTATACATATTTATCTTTGTTTAAAAATAAAAAGTAGACATTTAACTGTTTTTATCATATAATAAAATAGTATATTTTCAAGCAAAATATTATTTGCTATAGATATTTTTAGGTTTTTACGATAATATATAATAAGATTTTCAATTTTATGGGGCGTGTAAATGGATGATTATATAAAAAGTCTGCTTAAAGATTTCTTTGAAGAAGCATTTGAAATGCTGGATAGACTTGAACAAAATATTCTTATTTTGGATAATGAAAGAAACAATGTTGATGCAATACAGGAAATATTTAGGGCCGTTCATACTTTAAAAGGAAGTGCCGGTGCTGTAGAACTAGTTGAAACACAAAAATACGCCCACAGATTTGAAGACTTATTAGATTTAATAAGAAATAATAAAATAGAAGTAGATGATGCTACTATAGATGTACTTTTAAAAGGTATAGATATATTAAAAGACCTTATTAATACTGCAAGCGAGGAAAGTGAGTATTCCGGAGATATAGAAGCAGAAATAAAAAAATTAGAAGATTTCAAAAATATGAAATTAGGACAAGGTCCTGCTCCATCTTCTGGAGATGCTCCTGCTGCAGCTGCTCCATCTGGAAATGCTCCTGCCGCTCCTGAAGCTGAAAAAAAGATAAATAAATATGAACTTCTTCCAAATGACAGTGATTTATTAGGAATAATAAGGGATAATGTAGAAGAAAATGTTAAAACAAAATTAGTACATGTAAGTTTCGATCCTGAAAGCCCTATGAGAACTGTAGGCGGGGTTCAAGTATTCGTTGCATTAAAAGATGTAGGCGAAATAATGGGAAGTATACCTACTCTTGAAGCTTTGGAAGGTGATGAGTTCTATGAACATGTAACTTATATACTAGCAGCTATTAAAGAAGATCAAACTATAATAGATGCTATTACTTTACCTGATGTTACTAAAGAAATATCAATAGAAGAAATAATACTTGAAGAATATGAAAAATTCCTTCAAGAGAAAAAACAGAAAGAAGAAGCACAAAAAGCAAAAGAAGCTTCTGCTCCTTCAAATGCTGCTAAAAAACCTGATGCTGGTAAAGGCGGTAAAGATCATAAAGTAGAAAGACAAAGCTCATTCTTAAGGGTAGAAAGTGATAGAATTGATGCTATGATGAACCAAGTTGGAGAGCTTGTAACAAATAAAAGTTCTTATGTACAGTATGACGATGATCTTACTTCATATCAAAAAATTATAGGTACTGGTATAAACGAAGTAAAAAGATATTATAGAGATAGTATTGTTCAAATACTTAGAAAATTTGAAGAGCATTTACAGAAAAAAGAAGCTAAAGAAATTAGAAATACATATATTGACGGATTCAATAATAAATTAAACGAATTTGTAAAAATGGAAGAAGAGTTTAAAAATACTTTAGACAGATTTAGAAACTCTTATCAGCTTCTTACAAGGGTAACAAATGAACTTCAGGAAACTGTAATGAAAATTAGGATGCTTCCTATAGCTCAAACTTTCAACAGATTCCCTCGTCTTATAAGAGATTTATCAAGAGATTTAGGTAAAGAAGTAAAATTGGAAATGTACGGAGAGGAAACTGAATTAGATAAATCCGTTATTGAAGTTTTAGTTGACCCATTAGTTCACATCATAAGAAATGCTATGGACCATGGTATAGAACTTCCTGAAGATAGAGAAAAAGCTGGAAAGCCTAGAACAGGTACAGTTGTTTTGAGTGCTTCGCATGAGGGTAACTTGATAATCATAAAAATATCAGATGATGGTAAAGGAATGATACCTCAAAAAATATTTGAAAGTGCCGTTAAAAAAGGACTTGTATCTGCTGATGCTAAACTCTCAGAAAGACAAATGCTTGAATATATATTTGCTCCTGGTTTCTCTACTGCTGCTAAAATTACCAATGTATCTGGAAGAGGTGTTGGTATGGACGTTGTTAAGAAAAGTTTGGAGAAAATAAATGGTACTGTAGGTATAGAAACAGAATGGGGAAAAGGTTCTACTTTCTTCCTAAGAATTCCTCTTACTGTTGCTATTATTCAGGCTCTTATAGTTGATGCTGAAAAAGAATATTATGCAGTTCCTATTAACAGTATATTAGAAACTGTAAAAATAGATGTTAAAGATATTCAGGAATTGGAAGGAATAGAAGTTATCAAAGTTAGAGATGATGTTATCAATGTACTAAGTATTAAAGAATTATTCAGACTTCCTTCAAGATACAATAATATAAAATCTTACTATGCTGTTATACTTTCTTCTGAAGGTAAAAAAGTAGCATTACTTGTTAATAACTTAATAGGTGAACAAGATATAGTTATTAAAACCCTTAAAGATAATATTACGAAATCAGAAGGTTTGGCTGGTGCTACTGTTTTGGGTGATGGTACTGTAAGCTTCATTTTGGATATACAAACAATAGTAAGTCTTGGTACTAAGAGAATCATTGAAAGAGGAAAAGTTAATAATAATCAAGGAAGCAAAAACGATTTGAGAAGCTTCATTGAAAGATTAAAAAATAATGAAATACCTGAAATAAAGCAGTAAATTTGCTTAAAATATAATAGACTTATTAAAAACTAATTAACATAATCAACTATTAGTTTTTAATAAGTCTATTTTTATATAAATGATATTCATTTTATAATATTATATATATCATCTATTTTTACTATATTATCTTTATTTTCTATATCATAAACATCTGTAGCAATTAATAATGTACGAAGATAAGGTATTTTCACAATATCAGTATCTCTGTCGCCTATCATAAAGGAATTAAATAAATCTATATTATATTTCTTTGAGGCAAGCAAATGCATTCCGCATTCAGGTTTTCTTAGCATAGAAATTATATTATAAGGCTCTACATGCCCTTTAATATGATAAGGACAATAATAAAAATCATCTATAATCGCTCCTTTATTTTTATATTCACCGTATATATATTTATGAACATTATTCACATCTTCATTGGTATAATAATTGTATGATACTCCTGCCTGATTTGTTGTTACTACTGTGATATATCCTTTATCATTTGCATGTTTAACTATATCAATAAAACCTGAATTTATTTTTACTCTGTCTGTAGTTCCTATATATCCAACATCTTCAATTAAAACACCGTCCCTATCCAAAAATAAAGCCTTATTAACTTTTTTAGTATTATCTATAAAATATGAAGGTATACCGTACAATATATTTTTATCAAATGCTTCATTTATCAATTTATTTACATACTCTTTATTATCATCTATTTCTGATTTATCATACAATTTTCCATTATGAACTAATAAATTATCATTAAATGAATATCCAGATAAAATATTTGTTATATCATTTTTTATTACTTTATAACTTCCATCTATAGTATATAATTTATAATTCTCTGATGATGTATTATACATATTAAAATCTAATGCCATTAATACAGAATCTTTCTCCAACTTTTTATAAAACTCATAAAAATAATTTTCTATATCATTATTATACATATTTCAAATCCTAGTATTTTTGATATGATTTATAATTATTCAAGTTTAATATAAAAAAAGAGTTTTTTCAATAAAAAGGATTGTATTATTTACATTGATTTTTTTTGTTTATAATATATATTATTAGTCAAATTACGGAGTTTATGAAATGAATAATAATTTAACTACTAAAAATAATACAAAGAAAAATTATTTAAAAACATTGCAATATATATTAATAGCAGCAATATCAACTATTCCTGCATGTATTTATATAATTACATTAAAAAATATAGATGAAAACTATATACTTCCAATATTTTTAAATATACATTTCTTTATTAGTTTTTATCTATTTTGTTTTACTATAGTTTTTCATTTAGATAATTTAAATAAAAAACTTATTTTAATTACATTTTTATCATTTTTATTTATATCTTTGATTGCAAGTTTTTCTAATATATTTTTTAACTATGTTTATATGCCTCCTTCCAATACTCCTGATTTTCAAATATTAACGAATAGAATTATATTTTTTAATATTATATTTTTCGTAATAATGATGCTTTCATACAATTCATTTAATGTAATGGATACTGATTCTATATCTGACTTTTTTACTTCATTTGGAGATACTTTTATGTGGTTTTTAATACTTAATACAGGAAGCAGTACCATTTTAGGTATATTATTTTACGGACTTTTCATAGTTGGATTTTCTATAGCAGCATTATTTTCATCATCAACAGATGTTGGATTCACAATAGCAAAAATTGTTATATGTCTTATAATATTTTTATATGGATTCGTACCATTTATAGCATACAAAATATATAATAGTACTAAATCTATAATATCAATGTATATTTCAAGATTCATTTTAGTGATTAACTTATTTACTATATTTATAATGATGTTTCTTATACTTCCTTATGAATCAAGACCATATGATAATAGATTAGTATATATATTATATAATATAATTCTAGCATTAACTATAATTAATTTAATGTTTACAAGAATGGAAGAGAAATCAAATATATTTATAAAAGCAATGTACCTGATAGTACCAATATTTGCATTACTTTTCGACATATTAACTATTACAGCAACTATATATAGAATAGTAAATTACGGACTTACACCTAATAAATTAATATTAATCATTTTGAATATTATATTTTTAATACATTTAATATTAATTTCTATAAATACTATTAAATCTTTTATAAGTTCATTTCAAAACAGAGAGGATAATAATACATTAAATATAATTATAGATAATAAGCCTATAATGTTTGTATATGTATATTTAGTATTTTCTGTATTTGTATGTTTTGTGATGCCAATAATATATATAAATTAAATATGTAAATAATTGCCGAATATATTTTTAGCATTAACTTTATTATAGGAGTCCCCTCCCCTCCAATTCATTAGCTTTTCTGATAATTCTGTATTTCTGTATTCTCTTTCTTCTTTGGCTTCTAAAATATCTAAATATGCAAGTATTTCCAAAAGAATAATCCTTTCAGCTTTTGATGATTTTAATATATCTTTTAATACTGCCTGCATTTTATTTGCAGAATCATTTTTTATATTATAAGAATCTATTCTTTCCAATATAGCATTAAAAATATTTATATCTTCTTTTGTAGGATTAAACTCAAAATTGATTTTACTAAACTCTCTTAAATCAAAATAAATATAGGATAGATGTTCAAGTCTCACTCCGCCCCATTTATATTTCTCAAAATTATAAACATTCTGATATTCCAAATGAAAATCATCTATCATAATATTGTATTTGTTATAAAATTCTTTTTCTATATTTTCAGTGTTTGAAAAATCATAAGACATCATTTTTTTAGATAAATAATAACTAGATATGAAACTTCTTAAATGAACTGCCCTAGATGATAAACTGCATAAAAAGGCTTTTACTGTATTATTAAAATCAATTTCTTTTATTAGGCTAGATATATTTTTTATAAGCTCATCATATTTAATAATTTCTTTTGAAAAGTCAAACATCAAGCCTTTTTCTTTTGCATATAAAAAATCTTCTTCATTTATATGCATTTTACTATCATCTATCCAGCCGTTTTTCCAGAAATAATTGAATAATATTTTTTTAGCTTTTTTATCAACTTCAATATAATGCATAACTCTTATTTGTATTTACCTCACATAAAGCTAGTTAAAAGTATTATCTTTATTCTGTATATTACTAAGAAGCTTTTGTATTATAAAAACTAAAGTTTCTTTTTCTTCATCAGACATATTAGAAAACATAACTTCATTATTTTTTCTTATATCTTCAAATACAATTTCTTTCAATTTTTTACTCTTTTGAGTAAGATAAATTTCCTTATACCTCTTATCTTCCAAGCTTACTTTTCTTTTTATAAACCCCTTTTTTTCAAGACGATATAAAGTACCTGCTATTGTAGGATTACTTAAACCCAAAAAATTTTCTATATCTCTTTGATTTATAACTTTTTCTTCATTATGATAAATAAACATCAGTATATCCATCTGTGAAGATGTAAGTTTATGCTTATCTAAAAATCTATTAAATCTATTATCTAAAGTTGTATGCAGTTCTTTAATTAATTTTCCTATAAAAATGTCTTCCATAATAAATTCTTCCTCAGCAATTCAATTTCCACATATACTACATGATATACATTTTTTATCATAAATCAATATTTATTTTTCTAAATAAGAATATGAAAATTTATACTGAGCAAAAGGTATATAAAATACATCTTTCAAATTCGGACTTTTTAATACAGCAGGCTCAAAATATGCTATAGGTATTATAACTGCCTCATCCTCTATCAATATTTTTTCAGCTTTATGCAATTCCCTCATTCTAATATTCTGATCTATAGTTCTTGAAGCTGTAATTATTGCATCGTCAAATGCTTTATTCGTAAATAGAGAATGGTTTTTATATGAATAGCTTACAAACATACCTAAAAAAGTAGTAGGATCATTATAACTTCCTGTCCAGCTTGCAGCAGCCATAGTATAATTTCTTTCTGTTCTAAATGCATGTATAAATGGAGCAAATTCCATTTGAGTAAGTTTAACATCTATTCCAAGATTAACTTTCCACATATTTTGAACAGCCTCAAACATAGGTATATCATTGCTGAAAGTAAGGAAAAATTCTAATACCGGAAATCCTTCGCCATTAGGATAACCTGCTTCAGCCATTAATCTTTTAGCTTCTTCTACATTCTTTTTATAATCTTCTTTATTAGTGCTTATATATTCACCGGCATTATCTCTGAAATATCCTTCAACATCTGTAACACCCCAAGGAACTAATGCTCCTGCAGGCTTACCAGACTTTAAAACATTTTCAACTATATAGTTTCTATCTATAGCAAGAGATAATGCTTTTCTTACTCTTTTATCTTTTAAAGTTTCATTAGTTGTATTCAAAGCATAATACTGAGTACCTATTCTTGTTGCAGTATCAATATAGCCTTCCTCTCTTAAAGTATCTATATCTTGATAAGGGAATTGATCTGAAAAATGTAAAGAACCTTCTTTCACTCCTGCCACTGCAGAATTAGGATTATCCATAAGAACAAATTTAATTTTTTCAGCAACTATAGTATCAGCTCCCCAATAATTAGTATTTTTTATAACTGTAATACTTTGATCAGGTTTTCTTTCATATAAAGCAAAAGCTCCGTTGCCTATACAAGTTTTAGGGTTTCTAGTCCAATTATCAGGATCTTTTTCTACCATATCCTTTCTTACTGGTGAAAATACAGGTAAGTTAACAAGCTCCAAAAAATAAGCTGTAGGATATTCCAATTTCACTTCTAAAGTATAATCATCTATAGCTTTTATACCAAATTCATCAACAGGCATATATCCGCCATTAACATTAGAAAAGTTAAGTATAGGTTCAAATAAATAACTAGGTTCGCTTGCAGTATCAGGATCAACCACCCTTTTCCAAGAGTATTCAAAATCATGTGCAGTTAAAGGCTTTCCGTCAGACCATTTTCCATTAGTTCTTAAATGAAATATATATGTAAGTCCGTCTTCAGATATATCCCAACTCTCTGCTGCTCCCGGCTGAATAGCAATATCTTTATACTTTGTAGTTAAACATTCAAATAAATGAGTTACATAAGTAGAGCCTTGCAATGTTATGTTCAAAGCAGGGTCTATAGTTTTAGGTTCAGCACCTAAATTTACATATACTGCATTATCTTCAATATTAGACTTGTTTGAACATGAAAATACAAAAACAGAAATAATAAAAACTATAAAAAAATACTTTTTCATTGTACCTAACCTTAGTATATTATTTATTTATGGAATTATATTTCATAATAAAGTATTGTCAAGAAAAATTTAATAATATATTTATTTTATAGTATAATATTTACCTAAAATAGAATAATTTTAGGCAAAACTATTTAATACTATTAAATCATATCATTATAATATTTTTTCATATATAATTTCAAATTTATATTTCATAATAAATAAAATCTATTTTTTCTTAGGCATTTTTAATGGCTCATTACCATGATATTTATATACATATAAAGTTCCATTATCACCTATTAAAGTAGCATTTTTGTTCAAATATTCTAAATATTCTGTCACTGTATTTTTTGGTTTTGATAACGTACCGACTCTATCCAAAATGACATATAAATTAGTTGAACTATTATTTTGATTCCATACCATATCTGGAAAGTAAGCTACAGCTATATCTCTATACATATAATCATCATTGGCATATACACCTATAATACTTAATTCTTTACCTTTAGAATGTTCTAATAATATCTTAGCAACAGTCTTCATACCCTCTACACTTCTAGGCAATTCATAGTTATTAACATATGTTGTTAATTGTATAACCATAACTATTATATTAATAAATAATAGAGAAGAAATTGTATATAACCATTTACTCTTATTCAAAAACTTATCTTTATTCTGGCATAAAAACAACATAATAGGAACATATGAAATAGCAAAAGCATTATACAAATAGTGAAAAGTACCAGGCTTAGATCTAGCCAATATATTAATGGCTATTGTAACAGGAACATATAATAAAAATATTTTTAATAATTCAAGTAAAGTATTCTCAGTATCTGACTTAGCAATATATTTTTTATTAAAAACAAAATAAATTCCTCTTATTATACAATAAAATGAGAATCCCACACTAATAAATAAAAATAATAATCCTAACACCATTACAGGATATGATAGCCAATAATTTATACTTCCTTCTAAACTATTACCATAAAAAACAGACATCTCATTTGTAGGAAATAAAGTTATAGCATGCATCTGCGGCATAGCTAATTTTCCTAATGATGATCTTACCGATAGAATTAAATTTGTATTATAAAACCCATTTTTTATTTCTGATATTAAATATGGTAAATATAATAAGAAAGATACAAAAACACCTATACACCAATATAATACATATTTTACTGTTCGTTTAAATCTAATAATTAAATATATTATCACTGTTGGAATCATAGAAAAGAAGGTTACAAAATGACCTTGAGCCATTATAGCTAGCATAGGAAAAATTAATATTGCAGAAAGTCTTACTATATTTTTTCTAGCATCATCTTCTTCTGTTTTATCAACATATTCGTATAAAAATATTAAAAATAAAAAACTAAATATTAAAGTTACATTTGGATTCCAAAAATCTGTAATTGCCATTACAAAATAACCATTGCATAAGATCAATGGAGTAATTAAAGCTGCTGACATCAACCCAAATTTTTTATAAAACCAAAATAAAAATATTGATATAATAATTAAATTGAATATAAGGTTTATAACTTTAGCACCAAATAGACTTTCTCCAGATAACTTATAAAATAAAGTATAAAAAATATAATAAGCTCCGCCCGGTACTCTTGGAGTTGTAAGTTCTTCATTAACAACTTGACTAGCAATAAACCTAGCTGAAGTTGTAGGGAGTTTTCCGCTTTCATACCATTTCTTCATATCATAAAAATGCTGAGACTGATCTATCCTTGTAAGCCTTTTAGGTATTGTATAATAATCAAGAAAAATATTAGCAATAATAGCAGTAACTATAAGTGCAATTGGTATTATTATATATTTATTTAACATATTAAATACTCCGTCAACATTAATAAGATAAACAATCCAAAATATTATAAATAATTTATAATTATTTTCAATATAATTTAATAGCGTTGCGGAAACTTTATTGGCATATCATTAGTGTATTTATACAGTATTAATCTATCATTACTATAAAGAATATATGCATTTGAATTAAGATACTCTATATTATTATTAACTTCAATATCTTTATAATTATATGACATCATCTTATCAAATAAAAAATATATATTTGTAGAATTTGGATTTTCATTAATGTAATAATTAGTATAAAAAGACGAAGAAATATCTCTATACTGATTTTTATGTTTGCCAATATACATATTGATAACTGCAATATCGCCATATTTATTTGATTCATTGTGAAGAATTTTATAAAATTTTTCTACATTATTAACATTATAAGGTCTCTCATATTCATAAAAATATTTTAGCATTTGTACAGACACTATAAATGTATTTAATATAAAATAAATATATACTATTTTACATAGTTTTTTATTTTTAAATATTCTATCATAATTTTTTGTAAAGAAAAATATAATTGGAAGAAATGAAAAAGCAAAAACAGAATTTATATAATATAAAGGTCATGATTTCATTTTTAATATTGTAAGTATAAGAATATTAACAATTACAAACATAAATAAAAATCTTAAAATATGTATTATATTTCTTTCTTCTATTGATTTTGGATTATATTTTATATTCAAAGAATAATATAAAGATAAAATAAAACAAATAGCAGAAAAAAGTAAATTCAAAAATAAAAATAAAATTCCTATAGAAAATAAAGGATTTGAAAACCAAAAATGTACCATCGCAT
The DNA here is from genome assembly GCA_949287565.1 of uncultured Brachyspira sp. Lineage (GTDB taxonomy): Bacteria > Spirochaetota > Brachyspiria > Brachyspirales > Brachyspiraceae > Brachyspira. The sequence continues at coordinate 853 of CASEHG010000062.1, read as the reverse complement.
TAAATCTTCCTCCGTATAATATAGATATCTCATTAGTAGGAAAAATAATCAAAGCATGAATCGGAGGAAAATCTAATCTTTTATAAGAATTTATTCCATTAAAAATCATTTTTGTATTCATAAATCCATTATTCATTTCTTCTAATAAATACGGCAAATACAATAAAAATGATAAAAATACTCCTAATGAAAAATATAAAAAATATTTTTTAGTTTTTTTTAAATCTATTATTAAATAAATAATCAATGTAGGTACTAAATAAAGAAATGCATTAATATGAGTTTGAGACATAATTGCTAAAATAGGAAACATAAAAACAGACGATAATTTCACATATATTTCTTTATAATCAGATATATATTCAAACAAAAAAATAAAAAATATAAAACTAAAAATCAAAGTATAATTAGGATTCCAAAAATCAACTATAGATGATAATAGAAATGGATTACAAAGTAAAATCAAAGATATTATACTAAATACAAATATATTAAACCTTTTATACATCCAAAATAAAAACAAAAATATTACTGCTAAATTAAACATATAGTTAATAATCTTAGTTATATGCCAATTATTATTAGATAATTTATAAAATAAAGAATAAAAAATATAGTAAGCTCCGCCTGGAATTTTAGGGGTTGTATTATATTCATCAATTATTGAAGTGGCGCTAAATCTTGCACCTTTAGCAGGAAATTTATTTGAATCATAATATATTTTCATATCATAAAAATGCTGAAACTGATCAAACATAACAGATTTATTATTTAAAAAATAAATAGAGCAAAAAATAAAAAGCAAAAAACTATATAAGAATATAATTAGTGCGGTGCGGTGCGGTGCGGTGCG
>CASEHG010000061.1 GCA_949287565.1 uncultured Brachyspira sp. | reverse complement strand
CCTGTGAGTTTTGTGCTAAATTTCTTACCTCGCTTGCTACTACTGCAAAACCTCTGCCTTGATCTCCTGCACGGGCTGCCTCAACTGAAGCATTTAAAGCAAGTATATTAGTCTGAAAAGCAATATTTTCTATAACTTTAGTAATGTCTCTGATTTTAGCACTGGACTCATAAACCTCCTCTATCATTTTAGCAGTATCTGCTATAACACTTCCGCCTTCAGCAACAGCATTTCTTGAAGATATCATAACATTATTACCGTCTACTGAGTTCTGTGCCGATGATTTTATAGTAGAAGCCATCTCTTCCAAACTTGATGCCTGATGCTCCGTTCTCTTTGCCAAGTCTTCACTTCCCTGATAAAGCTCATTTGCAGCATTTGCTATCTCTTCAGAAGACATTAATATTTCCTTAATCATTTGTGAAAATTTAGACTTCATATCATTAAATGAATTTAATAATTCGCCTATCTCATCGTTTCTGGATTGTATATAAAAAGATGATGCCAAATTTCCAAGAGATATTTCTTTAGCTTCTTTAACTATATTCTTTATAGGGCTTATGCTTCTTCTTATATAGAAAACAGAAAATACAACTGATGCGGCTATTCCTATGATACCTATTATACTTCCGCTTAACAGCATTTTTCTATTGGCAGAATAAATCAGGCTTTCCGATATTCCGATTCCAGAGGTCCATGGCATAGATGACATTTTTTTATAGAAAACAAATTTATCGGTGTTGAAATAATTAAATCTTACAATACCAGAAGAAGAATTTGAAGGTATATTAAGATTTATAGTTTTCTTAAGCTCCGATGCTATATTATGGTATACAATTTCTCTATTATCATTCATTATAAAAATACTTTTTTCTGTCGAAAAATCATTGCCGAATCTATATAAACTATCTCTCATTATTAAAGACCATTCTATAAAACCTATAATAGCACCCGCATAATTATCATTATTATCTAAAATAGGAACTATAATTGGAAGAATAAAACCATTATTCATATCTGACTCATATATGGTTTCTGATATAGATACCTTATTTTCCTGCTTAAAAATATTCCATAAATCAGGATATATTTCAGATATTCTTCCTCATATATTTGTATCTCCTGTATATGATGCTAATATTTCTGAATTTCTTGAAAGTATGTAAGCATTTGTTATATATTTATTATTATCAAGCACTTGAGTTAAAGTAATGAAAACATTTCTATTTCCGTTTTGAATATAATCAAGCATTACAGGCATAGAAGCGTAACTTTCCATAAGAAGTATTTGATTTTCTATAGATATATCTAAATAACTATTGCATCCGTCTACAGTTGATATCATATATTGATTTGCATAATTATCAATTTCTGATGATGCCAGATTAATTAAAGAAACTATTATAAAAACACATATCATTATTGTGACAATATTTACAATTAATGGAAGTTTTACTGCTATACTATTAATTTTTTTCATATAAAAAACACCTCTAGTTAATATAATTCAGCATAAATAAAATTATTTTATAATTAGACGTTTAAAAAACAAAAAAGTTTCGTTATAAAAAAATTTTAACTATTTTTATGCTGCAAAGATATTAATACATATAGATAAATAGTCAATAGCAAATATATAAAAACAACAATTTATTTAACTCTAAAGAAAGACATAAGCTCTTCCAAATGTTTAGCCTGATCCAACAAAGACTTAGATGCTGATGTTGCTTCTTCTACTAAAGCAGCATTTTGCTGAGTTATACTATCCATTTTAGCTACAGCTGTATTAACTTGATCTACTCCAGCCTCCTGTTCCACTGCTGTATGACTTATATCGCTCATTATTTTAGAAGTTTCTTCTATTTTCAATTCTATATTGTTAAATATTTCCTGAGAATGTCTTGCCATTTCTGCTGATTTATTAATCTTTTCATATATATCATCTATAAGCAAAGTTATATCTTTAGCTGAAGCCTGTGAATTTTGAGCTAAGTTTCTTACCTCGCTTGCTACTACAGCAAAACCTCTTCCTTGATCTCCTGCTCTTGCTGCCTCTACTGAAGCATTCAAAGCAAGTATATTTGTCTGAAAAGCAATATCTTCTATGACTTTAGTGATATTTTTTATTTTAGCACTGGATTCATAAACGTTTTCTATCATTTTAGTTGTATTTCCTATAACAACAGCACCTTCTTCAACAGCATTTCTTGAATCTATCATAACATTATTTCCATCAATAGAATGCTGAGCAGAAGATTTTATAGTAGAAGCCATCTCTTCCATAGATGAAGCTGTTTCTTCCAAACTAGATGCCTGATACTCTGTTCTCTCTGCTAAATCCTCGCCGCCTTTATATAATTGAGTAGCAGCATTAGCTATTTCTGTAGAAGCATCTAATACATCTGTTATAACACTTACTATCTTATCTCTCATTACCTGAAATGAATGAGATAATTCACCTATTTCATCACGTCTATTTTCTATACTAGCACTTAAAGCGAAATTACCCTCAGCCATATCATGTGCTTCTTTTACTATAAATTTTATAGGCTTAATAGTACCATTTATATAAAGAACTGTAACAAAAGCAGAAACAATTACTCCAATAACCCCTATTATAATACCGATTAATACCATCTTTTTTCCTGGAGCATATAATAAGTTATCTGTTGTTCTTTCTACCATTATCCATCTAGTTGTAGATAATTTCTTGAAAAATGCTGATATTCCTACACCCTCTCTTACATAACTAAGAAGTCCTGATGTTTCATTTTCTGGTATTATAAGAGATTCTGTGGCTTTAGAAAATAATCTATCCTTATTATTATGATAAACTATTTCTGAATAATCATTAATAATAAAAAGTGTTTTTTCTGTTGAAAATTGATCTTTTGAATCTTTCAAACTTTCATCAATTATTTTTCCCCAATTCACATAAGCTATAAAAGCTCCAACTACAGTATTATTGTTATCTTTAACTCCTTGCAAAACTGGAAGTATTATATCATTTCCTTCTTTGTAGATACTAAATGATAATGTAGTTTTATAATTTTGATTAACAAATGCTGTCCATAATCTATTGTATTTTGTAGATATATCTGTACCTGTTAAATCTTTACTGCCGTCATAACTTTCAATTACTTTTCCATTCAAATCAAGCATAAGTAAATCTATTATGTAATCATTATTATCAAATAATACTGTCATAGTTCTTATTGCTCTATTTTGAACTTCTTCAGTATGACTTGAAACATATTCTTTTATTGTAGGAATATTGGCATAAGATTCTATGAGTGTAGACTGATAAGATAGTATGCTATCTATTAGGGACGAAAAACCATTAACAGAAGTCTCAAATCCAGATGCTGTTACATTATTTAATTCTTTAGTTGCTAAACTAATTGAAACGCTTATAATTGTAACCGATAATATAAGTATCATTACTATAACCATTAATGGTATTTTAAACATTATACTATCAAATTTACCCATTTTAAAAACATTACTTGCTTTTGGCAATTTTACCTTCTTCATAATAAAATTTTACCTCATATATTTTGATGCAAATATTTTATACAAAAAACAATTATATGTCAATATTTTGTTCTAAAATATTATTTTAATATAAAATTTTATTCATTAATTGTAAAATTAATTTATATTTGTTTGAACATTATACCAGTTTTGCCATTCACTTATTTTCATTAAAGAGCGTTTATATTCCATAATAATATCATTTTCAGTATATACTATACCCGGGTTATATATATCAGGAGGTGATGTTAATGGAATTGTAATATACTTAGTTGAGCAGCAGCTTATCACAAAAAAAGAGCATAAAAAAATTAAATACTTCATATATTTTGTATTATCCTATTTTAATGTTTTTTTATAATCATTAATAATAATATTTACAGCATTTATAGTATCATCACTTAATTTTTTATTTTTAATATTTTGTATAGCGTTATCACTATTTGTAAAAGTATCTAATATCATTAACTGCTTTTGCTTAAAATTGATATCCTTATATAATAATGAATTAGTTGCCTTAAGATTTATTATATTATTATTTAATTTATCTATTTCTTTATTTTTATTATTTAAATTAATATTCAAAAATAATATATATATAGTTATACAAGCTATTATAATAAATAATAAAAAATATTTTGACTTTAAAAAATCAATAAATTTAGATTTGAATAAATTAAAAAACATACTAATTATTATCATATTTTTTACTATCCTTATTTTTTAAAATCTTTATAAATCCTCTCAAATCGCTTCCAAAACTAACAGCATTAAGTCCAAGAAGAATTATAACTACTGCTATTGATTCTTCTTTTGTAATTATACGTCCTCTATAAATAAGATTAACAAATACCCAAATACAGCCTAATAAAAAACTTATTATACTTGTATATATAGAAAGTTTTTTGTTAGCATTATGTTTGTCTGTAAAATTAAATATACTCATTTACTATTCCTCACATTATTTTTAAGCATATTAAGAAAGTTGCCTAAAATAAATTCCTTTAATTCTTTTATATCTTTATTTAATATGCTGTCCTCTATCTCTCTTAAAGCCTCATTAAAATCATTAATATTCTCAAGCTCACTTTCAATAATTTCTCTATTGTCATAATTATCTTTTATTGTAGAAAGATTAATTTCTTTTCTGCTGTTTTCTGCATCTATATGTCTGTTTTTTATATCATCAAATATTCTATTAAGCTCCATATTAAATAGAAGCATATTAGTATTAAGTATGATTTTGATTTCTTTGTTCTGAAGGCTTTTTATTTTGCTTCTTTGTAATAATTGATTAAAAGCTAAAATTATATTATCAATATATTTTTGCTTATACTCTGAATATTTATGTCCTTCATATTTACTTATACCATTTTTATAAATTACTTTCCTAAAAACTTTACGAGTATAGCTTTCCCAATTAAGAACTATATACAAAAAAGCTATATAAATAGTTTTAGTTATGTATTTATTTTTAAGATTATATATTTCTGTTTTGTATTTTTTGATAGCTTCCTGATAATTAAATTCTTTTTCTGTAGGTACTTTAATATTTAAATTATTAAGAAGTTTTTCTTCGTTTATATCATCATTATTTAAAATTTCTTTTTTTACTTCTTTTATTTTATTATCAAAATTGGAATTGATATTAAATTGATGTCCGTCTTTATGTTTGGCTTCTATATTAAGATCTTTCATTTTATCTTTAACATTTCCAAAGATATAATAAAGAAATCTTAAAAATAAAATAAAAGCTAAAAATCCAAACACTATAGAAATAAAAGTATATAAATCCATATTATAATTTTATTAACCTTGTAATATTTTAAGAATACTATCAAATCTTTTTTGTCTGTCATCAAGTCCGTTGTAACCGCCATTGATTAATTTAGTTACAGTTTTCACATCTCCCATTTTGGCATACAATCCGCATTCTTTTTCTTTCCAAAATAATAAAGCTATTTCTAT
>CASEHG010000060.1 GCA_949287565.1 uncultured Brachyspira sp. | reverse complement strand
ATATGTAGAAAATCTTATATCAATGGAAAAATATGTACATGATTTTGAAGTAAACGATAAATATTTTAATTATGTAACTATATGGAAAAGAGATAAAAACGATGAAAATAAAGCACAGTTTATAACAGGCTTTTATCCAATACAAAATGATTATTACTCACAAATTTATGATATTGCTTCATCAGGAAATTACATTACAATAGAAGCAATCAATGATGATGGAGTATATTATTATACATTTATAATAGAAAATAATGATTTTTATTTTGATAAATTTTCTTCTAAGTATGATCTGTCAGATGATAACGAAGAAAAGCATTATTATAATTATAAGATAGATGCTGCTAAATTTAATCACACAAGCAGAATAAAACCTATTGATTTAGAAAGAGGTTTCTTTAATAGTTTAATAGAAGAATACAATAAATAAAAAACAATAAAGGGCTTTAGTTTTTTAATTAACTAAAACCCTTTGTTTTTTATCAATTAATAATGATTTATAAAAAATTAAATTTCTTACTGTCTAAGTCTAGTAAATAAATTTATCAGACGCTCACAATTTTTTTATTTCTTCTATACTCAATCCTGTATTATCACTTATAAACTTTATATCTAAACCAGATTTTTTTAAATTTCTAGCTATTATAATTTGATTTTCTTTAATACCTTCTTCTCTACCCAACCTTCTTTCTTCTTCAAGCATTATTTGATTGCCGTATAAATATGCTTCTCTTTTGTCATATTCATTCATCATTAATCTATCTTTAATAAAATTATTGTATCTTTTTTGTACTTCTTCCATTATAGTTTTTTCTTTTACTAATTCTGACATAATTTCCCCCTTATTATCTTTCTCTTTCATAGTAAAAAATTTTAGCCAACAATTTAAATCTGGCTGTAATATATTATATTTAAATTTCTTGAGTTCAATTATATGAATTTGCAAATGATCTGTAAGTAATCTTTTATTATTTGTATCATAAATCATATAACATGAATGTATAGAGTCATTATCATCTAAATTGAAATTGAGCAAATTTATACTAATTACAGGGGTTAAAGCATCGTACTTTTCCCCGTGTTTTAAAAGTTTACTATAATTAGATGCCCAATAATATAGTATGCGTTCTGGAAATCTTGAATTGCCTTGTAATTGTATTTCTATAATAACTACTGTGCCATTTTGTGTAATGCACTTAACATCAACAATAGTTTCTTTATCTTCATTATTCTCTTTATAGTTAAATGGTGTAAGTATTTCCAATGCTCTAAAAGTTTTCATATTAGAATCAATCATTATTGAATTAATAAAATCCAACAACAATGGATTGCTATCAGGTGAAGCCAATAGATACCTCACAAAATAATCATTCAATACATTAATATCTCCACACATAACTTTATTATACAAAAAATAATTATAAAAGTAAAGTTTTGATTATTTTCTTATTCTTGATATGTAAGTTAGATAATAATTGATTAGAAATTATATTGAATTATTATAATTTTGATATAGAAAAATTTAATAAAAAATAAAAGGGCTTTAGTTTTTTAATTAACTAAAACCCTTTGTTTTTTATCAATCAATAATGATTTATAAAATTAAATTTCCTCGCCATTCTCTATTTTTGTAAGCAAGTCAACTCTCCTAGCATGCCTTCCGCCTTCAAACTCAGCATCAAGCCATTCCTTAACTATCATCTTAGCCAAATCAACACCAACTACCCTAGCACCGAAAGCTATTATATTAGAATTATTATGCTGTTTGGAAAGCTTAGCAGAATAAGGCTCACTGCAAACTGCTGCCCTTATGCCTTTGACTTTATTAGCAGAAAGTGAAATGCCTATACCAGTTCCACATATTAAAACACCGCATTCGCATTCTTTGCTTACAATAGCATCAGCAACTTTTTTTCCATATATTGGATAATCAACGCTTTCTGTAGTATGCGTACCAAAATCAGTAACAGTATGTCCTAATTCTTCTAAATATTTTATTATTTCTTTTTTTAATTCAACAGCCGAATGATCACAGCCTATAGCAATTTTCATAGTTTTTATTTCCTTCATATATTTTTTTATTAATACAAATAATAATCAATTTACGCAATAAAGTAAAATTAATTATAAACTATAAGAAAACTCTAATATGGCATAAGTTTTATTATCTTCACTGTCAAACTTTAATAAAACTTTATCATCAATTACAGCTTTCTTTACAACAATAGTATCACCTAAAGCGGCAGGCACTCTGTATTCTATTCTTATTCTTTTATAATAATCATCAACATAATCTATTGCCATATCAATATATCTGGCATTATTAACATGATTATTATCATCTATAAAATATTTTTTTACTTTGAATCTGTCAACTTCTTTTAATAAATTATTATCAACTTTTATTTTTCTAGGTAAATAATTCATTTCCTGCTTCTCATCAAATTTGAAATTTTCTATAAATGATGAAGGCACTCTAATTAAATTACCATTAGATAAATCTACAAATCCGCCTATAGCATAGCAAATAGCAAGCTCATTATAATTCTCATCATATATAACAGTATTTCTATAACCGTAAGCCTCATTACATTCATAAACATAAGTACGTACTATAACTTTATCGCTATACTTTGGAAGTTTGTATATATCAACTTGCCTAGATACCAAAAACATACTCACATTGTTTTCATTGAAATATTTTGTAAGATCTTCTTCTGAATCTAATTGAAAAAAAGAACAGTCCTGCATAAGATCAAATATTGATGATGTTTTCAAAAGTCCGTCTTTATCAATCTGACTTGTTCCCACAATTGTTTTCATTTCATACATAAATAATACCTTTTCTTAAATTTAATTAATACAATTCTAAATATTATAATACTAAAATTATAATTGTCAAAGCTATTAGATCATAACACTTTCATATATACCGCACGGTTAGCTAGTTTCTTATATAATTAAAATTCTATTATTTAACAGATTAATTTTATATATTAAAATTTAATCGTGCGTTGATACTGCTTTAAATTTAAAAAACTCTAGGGTGGGAATCTATAATTCATATTTAAGTTATAAAAATAAATAAAATTACAAGCTCAAAATAAATCATCAAACCTTAAGGGTGGGGAGTGAAAATAAAATTTAAAATCTACTTACATACCCCGCCCTTTATATTTATAGATTCATTTTATATTTTTACTATATTTATATTTATTAATTTATAAAGAAAAAAGAAAGCCCGCCCAAGTTTTGATTAGATTGAATGTTAAATTCACCGCACGATTAATATTATTTTTATAATTAATGAAATTTGAAAAATGGAAATATTTTAAATTATTAGATTTATTCAGCGTGCGACTTAGAAATAAAAAAGAATTTATATGATAACACCAATAGTAAGCATTCTTCCCACCTGAACACCATCGCGTCTGTAAGAATAACACATCTCATCATAAGTATTTATATTAGAAATTTCAATATTATTCTCTAATATACCGCATTCAATCATTTGAGATTTGATTTCTAAACCATTATCAATATGCCATTTATCATTGATCATAGATTTATTTTTAAAATGAACAGCTACTTCATCACCTACTTCATAATCTTTTTGAGCTATATAAGGTCCTATATAAGCATACATTTTTGAAGGATTAGCATTATATTCTTTTTTCATTAACTCTATAGTTTTTGCAGTAATATTTTGAACAGTTCCCCTCCAGCCAGAATGTATCGCTGCCATGGACTTACTTTCATCACAATAAAGTATTATAGGGGCGCAATCTGCTGTTTGAACAATTAAAGGAATGTTTTTAAGATTCGTTATCAAAGCATCAGTATCTTTAACTAATTTTTCTCTGCTTCCAAATAAATGAATGTTAGATTCATCTATTTTTACTATATTATCCTTATGAACTTGATGCATAAAGATAGCTTTGTTTATATCAAAATTAATATATTTAAAAAAATCTTTTTCTGTGTTTTCTCTATATTCTAAAGTAATATCATGAGCATTAATATTTCCTTTAGATAGTATAGCTATATATATTTTTTTATTATCATTTTCAGACGGATAAAAAATATTATTCATTCTTCAATCTTCTAATCTCTTCTTCTAATTCTTTTACTTTTATAGTTAATTCTTTAGTTTCGTTTCTAGACTGTTCCATTATATTTTCATATAAAGTAAAAAATTTTTTAGCGTACTCTAATTTCTGCTTCAATTCATTTATCTCTTCTTTATAGATATCAATTTTAGAGGAAAGCAGCTTATTATCTTCCTGCAATTCTAAAATGATCTCTTTATCAGTATATTCCACTTCTACAAACCCTCTATTTATTTAGTATATAGTATTTATTATGTACATTATAAATGAATTGTCAAGTAAAATTGAACAATATTATGAAGTAATTAACAAGAGGTTTTTACCTCTTGTTAATAAAAATTACATAATTATATATTAGATACTATTATATCACCCATCTCAGAACATTTAACCTGTTTATATAAATAAGTCATCATATTATGCTTAGGCATTATATCTGTAGTTCTATAACCATCATCTATAGCCTTATAAACAGCTTTTTCTATATCTTCAGCCTCGTTTTCCATTTTAAAAGAATATCTAAACATCATAGCAAGAGAAAGTATTGTTCCTATAGGATTAACTAAGTCTTTACCAGCTATATCAGGAGCAGAACCATGAATAGGCTCATACATACCAACTGTTCCATCAGAAAGACTAGCAGAAGGAGCCATACCAATAGAACCGCTTATAACACTAGCCTCATCGGAAAGTATATCACCAAACATATTCTCTGTTACTATAATTCCGAATTGAGAAGGATTTGAAGCTATCTGCATAGCTGCATTATCAACATACATGTCATTATATTTAACATCGCTGTACTCTTTAGCCAAATTATTCATAACTTCACGCCATAATTTAGAAGTATGAAGTACATTAGCTTTATCAACAGAAGTTAAAGGTCTTTTAAGACTCCTAGCCAATTCAAAAGCAACCTTTCCTATTCTTTTAATTTCTGTTTCTGTATAAAGCATAAGATCAGTAGCCTGTTTAACACCATCAACTACTTCAAATTTATGCTCTCCGAAATATACTCCTCCTGTAAGTTCTCTCACCATAATAAAATCAATAACATCTTTACAGATAGTTTCTTTCAAAGGAGATGCATATTCTAAAGACTTTAATATTTTAGTAGGTCTTATATTGGCATATAAACCCATTCCCTTACGAAGTTTTAATAATCCTCTTTCAGGTCTGTTTTCCGGAGCAACATTATCCCATTTAGGACCTCCTACAGAACCAAGAAGTACTGAATCAGATTTGATGCATTTCTCTAAATTTTCATCTGTAAGAGGAACTCCGTATTTATCTATAGAAGCACCTCCCATATCAACATATTCCAAATTAAATTTATGAGAATATTTCTCTTCTATCCTTTTTAGAACATCTACGGCTTTTCCTACAACTTCAGGACCTACACCGTCACCTTCAATAACAACAATATTCTTTTCCATTTTAATAATTACCCCTTAGAATTTTTTATAGAATTTAAAAGCCCATTAGAGTTAATAATATTTTTTATAAACTCAGGAAAAGGCTCTGCTTTGTAACTTTCATTTTTAGTAATGTTTTTTATTATACCATTATCAAAATCAACTTCAACTTCATCACCAGCATTTATTTTCTTGCTTGCCTCATCGCATTCTAATATAGCAAGTCCTATATTAATTGAATTTCTATAAAATATTCTAGCAAAAGATGATGCTATAACACAAGATATTCCAGATTCTTTAATAGCTATAGGAGCATGCTCTCTTGATGAACCGCATCCAAAATTATCCCCTCCAACCATAATATCACCAGTTTTAACCTTGCTTACAAAATCTTTATCAATATCTTCCATACAATGTGCTGCCAACTCTTTATGATTTGCAGTATTTAAATATCTTGCTGGAATAATAACATCTGTATCAACATTATCACCATATTTATGAACGAAACCTTTAGCTTTCATATTATCTCCCATTAAAAATAATAATATAATTTATAAATTTATCATTTAGGCTCTGTTATATATCCTGTTATAGCACTATATGCAGCAGTAGCAGGGCTAGCCAAATACACTTTTGAGGTTTTATCACCCATTCTTCCAACAAAGTTTCTATTAGTTGTAGTAACAGCAACTTCATCATGAGCAAGTATTCCCATATATCCGCCCAAACAAGGTCCGCATGTAGGAGTAGATACCGCACAGCCTGCATCAATAAATATATCCATATAGCCTAATTTTATACATTCTTTATAAACTTTCTGAGTGGCTGGAATAACTATACATCTTACACCTTTAGCTACTTTTTTGCCTTTCAAAATATTAGCAGCTGTTGCCATATCTGATAATCTTCCATTAGTACAAGAACCTATAACAACTTGATCAACTTTTATATTCTTTAATTCTTTAGCTTCTTTTGTATTCTCTGGTAAATGAGGACATGCAACTGTAGGCTCTATTGAAGATAAATCAATATCATATTCTTTTTCATAAACTGCATCATCATCAGCTTTGAAAACAGTATAATCTCTTTTTACTATATCTTTTAAGTATTCTATAGTTTGATCATCAACTTCAAATATTCCGTTTTTAGCACCTGCCTCAATAGCCATATTAGCAATACAAGCTCTATCGTCCATAGTAAGAGATGAAACTCCTTCACCTCTAAATTCCATTGACTTGTATAATGCCCCGTCAACTCCTATCATACCTATAATATGAAGTATAACATCTTTACCGGATACATTTGGCTTTAATTTTCCTTTAAGATTGAATTTGATAGCAGAAGGAACTTTAAACCAAACCTGTCCTGTAGCCATAGCAGCAGCCATATCAGTGCTTCCTACTCCTGTAGAAAAAGCTCCGAAAGCTCCATAAGTACAAGTATGAGAGTCTGCCCCTATTATAACTTCGCCTGGTGCCACTAATCCTTTTTCAGGTAAAAGTGCATGCTCAACTCCCATATCTCCAACATCATAATAATTTGAAATATCATATTTATTAGCAAAATCTCTGCATTGTTTGCATTGCTCTGCAGCTTTTATATCTTTGTTAGGAGCAAAGTGATCCATAACCAAAGCTATTTTTTCTTTGTCAAAAACTTTATCAAAACCATACTTTTCAAATTCATTGATAGCAACAGGACTTGTAATGTCATTTCCTAAAACTAAATCAGTTTTAACCATGATAAGTTCGCCTGCTTCTACTTTTTCAACGCCCGCATGTGCGGCCAAAATTTTCTGAGTAATAGTCATATTCGTATCCTTAAATTAATTTTTTAATTCTTCTAATTTTTAATTTGAAATACTAAAAATTTTATTATAATATGAAACCGAATTTTAAACAATATATTCATCTTCAGTTTCTTCATCAAGATTATGATTTTCTAAATAATCTCTATAACTAGGATCTAATTCCATAGCTTTATTGAAATTTATTTTGGCAGTATCATTATCTCCTTTTTTTCTATAATAGTTCCCAAGCATAAAGTAATTGATTCCATCATTTACAGCAATACCCAATTCTATAAGTTTATTTATAGTTTCTATTGCATCATCATATTTTTCTATCTTATCATAATATTGAGCTAATCTTAAATAATTATATTCTTCAGGGCTAAACTCTATAACTTTCTTAATAGTATCTATAGCATTATAATAATCGTTTATACTCTCATAATATTTGCATAGCATTAAATAGTTATCTTCTTTATTGTCCCCCATCTCTATAAGTTTATTTATAGTTTTTAAAGTATTATTATGATCTTCTATTTCTTTATAAATACTTATTAACTTAATATAATTGTCTTCATTATGCAAATCAATTTCTATAGCTTTATTTAAATTCTCTATAGCTTTCTCATAATCATTAAGTTCATAAAAATAAAATTCACCCAACTTTGACCAACTTTCAGATTTACTAGGATATTTTTTAGTATTTTCTATTAAATCTTCCAAACTTTTTTCTTCTGACATTATATCTTCATCATCAAGCTCATTGTTAATATTCATAATAAACATCCACTATTTTATTATAAAATTATAATTCCGCATGAAAATTGATTACTCAATAATCATGCGGAAAAATATATAATTATAATTTATTCAATCCATTAACATAAGCTCTCAAACTAGCTTCAATAATATCTGTACTTACTGCTCTTCCTATCACAGTTTTATCATCAGAAGCCAATTTTACAATAACTTCTCCCAAAGCATCTTCACCTTCAGTAATAGCATTAATACTATAATTAACCAATTTAGCCTTATTAGAAGTAATAGAGTCTATAGCACCAAATGCAGCATCAATAGGTCCGTTTCCTTTTCCTATTCCCTCAACAATATTCTCATTATTATCCATAATAGATACTGTTGCCAAAGAAGATATTGAATTACCATCATTAACAACAAATCCATTTAATGTATAAGTAGGATTTTCTGAATCATTGCTTCCTATCAATAATGCTTCTATATCTGAATCAGTAACTATTTTCTTCTTATCAGCCAAAGCCTTAAACTCTATAAACTTATCCTCTAAAGATTTATCATCAATATCATAACCTAAAGATTCAATTCTGTCTTTAAAAGCATGTTTTCCTGAATGCTTACCTAATACCATTTTATTTTGAGGTATTCCTATATCTTCAACATTCATAATCTCATAAGTAGAACGTTCTTTCAAAACTCCATGTTGGTGAATACCTGCTTCATGAGCGAAAGCATTAGCACCTACTATAGCTTTATTAGGAGCAACTACCATACCAGAAATTGTAGATAATAATTTTGAAATCTTATAAATTCTTTTAGTATTAATATCAGTATAAGCATTATAAAAATCTTTTCTAGTTTTAATGCCCATTACAATTTCTTCCAAGCTAGCATTACCAGCACGTTCCCCTATACCATTAATAGTACATTCTACCTGAGTAGCTCCAGCCAAAACAGCAGATAAAGAATTAGCAGTGCCAAGTCCTAAATCATCATGACAATGCACAGATATATCAACATTTTCTATACCTTTAACATTCTCTTTTAAATACTTTATCAAATCAGCCATTTCTAATGGAGTGGTATATCCTACAGTATCAGGAACATTTATTGTAGTAGCACCGTTTTCTATTGCAGTAGAATAAGCCTGAGCCAAAAATTCTCTATCGCTTCTTGATGCATCTTCAGCAGAAAATTCTATAAACTCAAATTTAGTTTTAGCATAAGAAACAGATTCTTTTATGGTTTCCAATACCTGCTCTCTGGTCATCTCTAGTTTATGCTTTAAATGTATATCGCTAGTAGCTATAAATGTATGAAGCATAGGATGTTTTGCCTCAGCAAGTGATTCATAAGCTCTATCTATATCCTTCTTATTACATCTTGCCAAACTAGCCAATTTAGCATTCTCTACAACTTTACTAACTTCTCTTATAGCATTGAAGTCATCATCTGAACATATAGCAAATCCAGCTTCTATAACATCAACGCCTAATTTATCCAATTCAGCTGCCATTTCTAATTTTTCAGCCAAATTCATAGTACAACCAGGAGATTGTTCTCCATCTCTTAAAGTAGTATCAAAAATCTTAATCTTTCTCATTGTTAAAACCCTTATAAAATAAACACCTGTATAATTAAATACTTTTATTGATTTTCACATACTGAAATAATTTTATTTTGTCAAAATGATTTTTTTATGTAAAACATTTGCAGGGCTTTGCTGCAAAGCACACAGTCGTGCCGCACCCCAGTTATTTTACCGAGTAGGTACCTTTCGGTATTGGTATAAGGCGAAGCCCGCCTGCGGCGAGAACCAAAAGAACTGCATTTTCAAACTCAATAAATGTAGTACAATACAGCAAAAAATATATTTAATAATTATACCCAAATAATAAATAATTAACAAACTATATTTGTTTCATTATATAAATATTCAATATCAAAGTATTTAATTATAACAATAGAGTGTGAATAAAAATTACTTTTTAATCCAACTCATCATCTTTCTCAATTCAGCACCGACTTTCTCTAATTTATGCTCGCTTTCTAATTTTTTAGTAGCATTAAATTTAGCTTTGCGGCCTGCACTAAACTCTTGAATAAACTCACTAGCAAAAGTACCGTCTTGTATCTCTCTTAATACTTTTTTCATTTCTTTTCTAGTTTCTTCAGTGATCATTCTTCTTCCAGTTCTGTAATCGCCGTATTCAGCAGTATTTGAAATAGAATATCTCATCATAGCAAATCCGCCTGAATATATTAAATCAACAATCAATTTCATTTCATGTATACATTCAAAATAAGCCATTTCTGGTTCATAACCTGCTTCTACTAAAGTATCGAATCCTGCTTTCATCAATTCAGTAACACCGCCGCATAATACAGCTTGTTCACCGAAAAGGTCAGTTTCAGTTTCTTCTCTGAATGTAGTTTCTAATATACCGGCACGTCCGGCACCTATTCCTGAAGCATAAGCTAAAGCATAATCTTTTGCTCTTCCGCTGAAATCCTGATAAACAGCTATCAAGCTAGGAACACCTCTTCCTTCTAAATACTGACTTCTTACAGTATGTCCAGGTCCTTTTGGTGCTACCATAATAACATCTATATTTTTAGCAGGAACTACGAATTGGAAATGAATATTGAATCCATGTGCATACATTAATACATTACCTTCTTTCATATGAGGTGCAACTTGAGTATTGTATATATCAGCTGAAACCTCATCAGGAACAAGCATCATTACTATATCAGCAAGCTTAGCAGCTTCTTCAACTTCCATTACTTTAAATCCAGCTTCTTCTGCCTTTTTGCAGTTTGCACTGTCTTTTCTAAGTCCTACAATTACATTCATTCCGCTATCTTTTAAGTTCTGAGCATGAGCATGTCCTTGGCTGCCGTATCCCATTATAGCTATAGTTTTACCGTCTAGTAAACCTAGATTACAATCAGCATCATAATATTTTTTTATCATTTTAATTCTCCTTTAACTTATTATTATTTATTAAAATTCAAAATTATTGATTATATTCATATTAGGAACTTCATCGCCTAATTGTATTGAAGTTACCCCTGTTCTTGAAAGCTCTAAAATATTGAAATCTTTCAATGCTTCTAAATAGCCGTCTATTACTGTAACAGAAGCAGTAATTTCAACTATCATGCTTTTTTTACCTATATCAAGTATAACTCCGCTATGTGCATTAGTTATATCGCAGGCTTTTCTTCTATTGCTGTCATCAATTTCTATTTTTACTAATAATAAATCTCTTATTATACTATTAGTATGATCTATTAAATGAACAGAGTGAACTTCTATAAGTTTATAAGTCTGCTTTATAATATGTGATATTTGTGTATCATCGCCTTCAGTAACTATAGTCATTCTTGATATGCTGGGAACACAAGTTACAGAACAAGTAATGGTTTCTATATTAAAACCTTTTTGGCTGAATAATAAAGTTATTCTATTTAATACACCTGAACTGTTATCTACAAATAAAACTAAAACCCTTCTTTGTTTCTTATCCATTTTTTAACTCCTACTATTTTAATCTACTATTATATCATCTATAGTACCGCCGGCTGGAATCATAGGTAAAACTTTCAAATCTTTATCTATAACACATTCTATCCATACAGGACAATTACATTTCAAAGCCTCTTCAAAGGCTGTTTCAAATTCTTTTATAGTTTCGCATCTGAAGCCTTTAGCACCGAAACCTTCAGCAACTTTAACATAATCCATTTTTTTATTTATGTCTGTGCTGGAATATCTTTTATCATAAAATATAGTCTGCCATTGTCTAACCATACCTAATGTACTATTATTTAATATTATTGTTATAACAGGAAGATTATATTCAACAGCAGTTGCAACTTCATTCAAATTCATATAGAAAGAGCCATCGCCTGTTATATGTATTACTCTTCTATCCGGCTTAGCAACCTGAACACCTAAAGCAGCACCATATCCGAATCCCATAGTACCCAAACCGCCGCTTGTTATAAAACTTCTTGGCTTTGTATGTCTTATATACTGAACTGACCACATTTGATGCTGTCCTACATCTGTAACATAAATAGCTTCATCTTTAGTTTTATCACCTATTATATCCATAACTTTGCTTGGATAAATGCCGTCTTTATTAGTATTTCTATCTGAATCTTCTTTCATTTCTTTAGCTCTCAAATCTGACAAATATTTTACCCATTCATCATCTTCAACTCTTTTTACAAGTTTATTAAATCTATCCAATACATCATTCAAGTCGCCTATTATACTATAATCAACATGAACATTCTTGTTTATTTCGCTTTTATCAATATCTATATGAACCTTTTTAGCAACTCCTCCAAATTTAGAAGTATTCAAAGCTACTCTATCGCTGAATCTAGTTCCAACAGCAAGTATTAAATCTGCTTCATTCATAACCTTATTAGCTGTAGCAGAGCCATGCATTCCCAAAAGCCCTATATTTAACTTTTCATTATAACCTAATACTCCTGCTCCCATTAATGTATGCACTGAAGGGATATTTGAGCTAATCATAAACTCTCTTAACTTATCGCTTGAATCCTTAGCACCGCCTCCAAAGTATATAATAGGTCTTTTTGATTCATTTATTAATTTTGCTACTTCTTCTATAGTTTTTTCATCTTCAGTACTTATTTTGACATGCTTAGGAACAAATTTTTCTTTTCTTTCATATTCTGTTTCTGTAAATGTGAAATTTTTTGGTATATCTATTAAAACAGGCCCTTTTCTTCCTGTATTCGCTATAACGAATGATTTTCTTATTGTATTTGCCAATTCATTAATATCTCTTACAACAAAATTATGTTTAGTAACCGGCATTGTAATTCCTGCAATATAAACTTCCTGAAATGAATCCTTTCCTATCAAACTTTCCGGTACATTGGCAGTTATAGCAATCAAAGGAACACTGTCCATATAAGCCGTT
>CASEHG010000059.1 GCA_949287565.1 uncultured Brachyspira sp. | reverse complement strand
ATCAATAGTTTTAAGAATGTCAGCATTTTCATTTTTTACAATGGAAAGAGAATATCCGGAAGCTCTATTAACTCTCATCAATGTAGTTTTATCTTCAAATCCAGATACAACACGTGCTATATCGCTTACTCTTACTCTTTGACCATTAAATGTAGAACGTATAATAACATTGCTTGCTTCCATAGGGTCTTGGAATTCACCATAAGTAACTACTGTTTGTTCCTTACCGCCTGTTTCTATATCTCCTCCAGTAGCTCTAACGTTTCTTATACTAAGAGCATTAACAACATCGCTTAAAGCTATATAATTTTTTTGCATTTTTATAGGATCAACATATACTTTAATTTCAGGATCTGTTCTTCCTTCTATTCTTACTTCACCTACACCGTCAAGTCTTACAAGCTCATTTTCGAGCATTTGGCTTACATCGAATAATTCTCTTTCATCACCTTCCATTCCCTCTTTAAAGTGTACAGCTAAAGTATATATTGACATTTTATTAGGATTCAAGTCATAAGTTGTAACTTCTTCAACATCTTCTGATAAGTCCGGAACATTCTGCATTTGTCTAAATATTTCATCTTTAACAGGCTGTCTGTCAGGCAGAGTTTCATCTAATGTTACTATGATGATAGCAACATTTTCAATTATTGTTGTTTCATATTCATCTATACCTGATATACCTTGTAATTGCTCCTCTATAGGAATAACAGCATTCTGCTCTACATCAAGCGGAGTAGCACCGGGATATATTACAGATATTAACATCATATCCAAGTCTGTAGATGGAATTGATTCTTTTCTTAAATTAAAATAGTAGTAGCCTCCTACAAATAATATGACCATTACTATTATATTAACAAGCATCGTTTTTTTTGCAAAAAATACTATAATTCTTTCCATATATTGCTTAATCTCCTCTATTTTGTGTATCTAAATTAATGTATCTAATGTAAATAAAGATTTTTGTTATTAAGGAGGCTAATTTATATAAATTAATTAACTTCCTCAACAAATATTTTATTCCTCTAAATCCTTATTGAAAGTTGCTATTTATTCGTAATCCATTGCAAGTAAAGCCCTATAATCAAATATAGTCGTTATAAATTCGTATTGATAATTCAAAAGCTCTGTTTGAGTAGCTACTAATTCCAATCTTGATGTAAGAAGATCATCAATTTCTAAACGTCCTTGATCAAGTTTTTGAAGCTGTGTAGCTATTCTTGAATTGATTGCTCTTATCTGCATTTGCTTGCTTGATATTAAATTTTTATAAGCATTGAATCTAGAAATATATGTTTGCAATTGAGTATTAAAATCTTTTTCTAATTGATCATATTGTGCTATTATTCCATATAAGGAGTTTTCAGCCATTTGGTATTGTGCTTTATTTGCTCTGTTTCCTATAGGATAAGAGAATTGTACTCCGGCAAAGAAATCAACATTTGTCATACTATTGAAAGATTTAAAATATCCTTCACTGTTAGGGCTAAGTCCATTAAGACTTACACTGCCCACAAAATCTAAATTAGGGAGAGTACCATTTTTCATGGCATCAAGAGTATATTCAGCTCTTATTTTTGATTGATATGCTATTTGTCCGTTTATACTATCAGCAAAAGGAACAGCTTCCATCTGCATATTACTTCCTAAATCCAAATAAGCATCCCAAGTTGTATGATCTGGTTTTATATTAGTTACAGGCATAAAGAAACTTACAGTTGCCAAAAGACTGTCTAAATAAACTTGATTCTGTGCATAATAGTCACTGTAAACCATAGTTTGAGTTCTTGCATTCTGATAAGAGTCATTATCTATAAGTCCGTTATTGTATCTGTCTCTCATCTGATTTTCAAATCTTTTTGCAGTTATATACATGTTTCTATAGTATGCAAGAAGTTTTTCATACATAATCCATTGATAATAAATTTTTTGATATGAAACAATAACGCTTGCATCATCTAATTTTCTTTGAAGCTTAGCTATAGCAAGAGCATATTCAGCATCTTTTATAGGATACCTATCTAAAGTACCAAAAAAATTCCTCAAAAGCGGCTGAGTTACTTCTAAAGTTAATGAAGGCTGATAATTATTAAAATCTACAGACTGACCTCCAGGCATATTTAATTTTCCGCCCAAAAAAGAAGTATGTGTTAAATTAACAGACCATTTAGTTCCTGTATAAGGTATTAAAGAACCTAATCCTATTCCTGCCTGTATTCCTGTAGCATTGACACTTGGGCTAGCTGTGGTGCTTGTATATCCGCTTGATAAACTTCCGTATTTACCTACCGCTCCAAGCTGTGCAGATAAATTTACATCTCCAGAGCTTTCTGCACTAAGCAAATTCATTTCAGCATTAGTTTCTGTTACAGCATTAATCTTTAGTTCTGGTATCTGATCTCTTATAGTTTCCATGTAAGCGGCATAAGTCAATACATTTGTTTGTCCATATAAAATATTTATAAACAAAATAGAACATAAAATTATTTTAACAGTTATTTTCATTTACTCTCCTTATCACATCAAATCATACAATATTAATTCTTACTTCATTTGATAAAAAACATTAATTTTTGAAACTATATTTGTGTATGTTTTTACTTCCGAGCAAAAGCAGTAATGTTTTATATAATGTGTCAATTAAATTATCTAAATTCACATCTAATGTTCTTTCTGCTTCTTCCTGCTCTATATTTCCTTCATCTCCTTTGTAATAGTATAGCTTTCTGTCTAGGTTATAATATTTATTTAATATTAATTCGTTTCCTATTCCTGAAGCTGCCACTATCATCTGCATATAAATGTCTTGAGGATCTATTACCGGATTGAAATATTTTTCATCAATTTTCTTATCTATGAATATTAACAGTTCTGAAAACCAATAATCCAATACAAGGTCTTTATTTATATTATCTTTCAATTTCTGCATTCTTTCTTTACTGTTAAAAAACATAGCCTGCAACTCAAACATTATTTTTCCAAATTCCTTGGCTGTTATAAAGAAAAATTTTCTAAAAGCATTAAATAATTCAAATATAGCTTTTTCAGGTTCATCATAAAAATTTTCTATAATATCTCTTGGATTCACTTCAGTTTTATTACTGTTAATCAATGCTATTACAATTTCATCTATATTTGAATAATATTTGTAAACACCTCCTTGGCTTAAACCTGACTCTTTAACAATATCTTTCATTCTTACACTATATGCAGGCTTTTTAAAAAATACCCTAATAGCCGCATCTAGTATTATCTTCCTTTTGTTCTCAAAATATTCTTGATTTACTTTAGGCATTGTGTTATTTTGGTGTTCACCTCGTATTTGAAAAATTAATATGAAAATAAAAACGATACTAGTGTCATTTTTATTTGTGAAATACATATTATTACGATTAGATTTTATTGTCAATATATTTTGTATAGAAAAATTTACAGTTTTTATATACAATTTGTAAAACTATATAAAAATATTATTAAATATACTACATTTCTTACATAAAATATTTTTAATTAACTATTGTAAATATTTATATTTAGTTTAATATTAACATATACAATAACTTCAATAAAATTTTAAAATGGAGTTTGATTATTATGGAAGTAAATATTAAAGAGTTAGAAAACAACATTGTAATATTGAAATTGGATGGAGATATAGATGTTTATACTTCATCTGATTTGAAAGATTCTATTTTTTCTCAAATAGAGTTTGGGGCTAAGAAAATAATAGTAGATATGGAAGATGTTTATTATATAGACAGCAGCGGAATAGGGGTATTTATTTCTGCATTTGGGGCATTTGAGAAAGTAAATGGTAAAATATGTTTTGTAAAAGTAACAGATCCTGTTAAAAAGGTGTTTGAACTTACTAAAATTACTAGCTTTTTTCCTATATTTACAACAGAGACAGAAGCATTAGAAAAATTCTAATTATTTTTTATTTTTGCATCGAATTTAAATAAAAATAATAGTTGATTTTTTATTTAATAGTTATACAATTAATTTTAAATTATTTTTTATTTTTTAGATGATAGAATTTTTCTTATTATAAGGTAGTAATTGTTTATTATGTTTAAAGAAGTAATTTTAATGAAAAAAAATTTTGTGTTAATATTAATATTTTTCACTATATTTAGTACAAATATGGTTTACGGAGCAGAAAGTATTAATGATTACATTATGGAAGAAATAGGAGATAATACAGAACATCCATTTTATACTTTTCCAATAAGATTCGGACATTATCTCAATTTTGACTTCAAAGTAACAAAACATATAATATTGGTAACTTTAGCAGGTATTTTATCTGTTTGCAGTATGAAATACTTAGCTCATAAACTTAAACGTCCTTTGAACAGACCTACATATTTACAAAGCATATTGGAAGGTTTGATAGACTATATGAATAAGGATGTTATCGGTGCCACTTTAGGCGAGGAAGGCAAGAAATATGTGCCTTTTTGTCTTACGATATTTTTATTCGTATTATTTTCTAATATATTAGGTCTTATCCCAGCATTAATAAAAGTAACAACAGAAGGCGGTGGTCATGCCTATTTAGCAGGCGGTATCGGAGCGAATATAGGTTTTACAGGTGCAATAGCTATAATAGTGTTTATAGTTTATGTATTTGCTGGTATAAGAAAGAAAGGCATCATAAAATATTGGACAGGTTTAGTTCCAAAAGGATTACCTTTACCTTTAATACCTATAATATGGGTTTTAGAGTTTATTACATTATTTAATAGGGCATTTGCTTTAGCAATACGTTTATTTGCAAACATAACAGGCGGACATATAATGATGATGGTAATACCTTATTTGATAATTATGTCTGGTACTGTATTGGTAGCGCCATTTGCGGTATTATTTTTGAGTTTTATATATGTGCTTGAAATGTTTGTGGCAGTTTTACAGGCTTATATATTCTCATTATTATCAGCGGTTTATATTGGAATTGCTATTAGTGATGAGCATTAAATAAATATTTAAAATAAAATTTAAATAAAAAGGAGAATAAAAAAATGGAACTTTCTATATTAGGAGCAGCAATTGGAGCAGGTCTTGCAGCCATAGGAGTTGGAATAGGAATAGGTTTTATAGGTTCTAGAGCAGTTGAAGGTGTTGCCAGACAGCCTGAAGTTTCTGGAAAGATACAAGCTGTTATGCTTATAGCAGCAGCATTAATAGAAGGTGTTGGACTTTTTGCTTTAGTAATTTGTATTCTTGCATTATTCACAAAATAATAAATAAAAAATAATTTGGGGGTAATTGTATGGCACTTTTAAAAATAGATCCTGGTATAATAATTTGGACTTGGATCACATTTTTACTAGTTCTTGCTGTATTAGGTGCTTCTACTTGGAAAATAATTTTAAAAGGCTTAAATGCTAGAGCAGATAAAATTCAAGAAGATTTAGAAGAAGCTGAAAAAACTAGAGAGAATGCCAAAAAATCTTTAGCAGCATATAGAGAGCAAATTGATAATGCTAAAGCTGAAGCCAGTGCTATCATAGAAAATGCTAGAGTTGAGGCTAATAGGATTAGAGATAAAATTATTAATAATGCTAGAGAGGAAGCAGAACTTAATAAAAACAAAATTATGTCTGAAATAGACAGGTCTAAAGAAGAGGCTATGAATAGTGTAAAAAAACAGGCACTTGATATTGCTGTTGTTATGGCGGAAACTATTCTTAAAAGAAATGTTAATAAAGAAGATAATCAGGCTTTGATTAATGAATTTATTAATAATGCTAACAAAGAAAACAATCAGAAATGATATTATGATATTTTAAGAGTTTTTAGGAAGTAAATTAATCTTATGAAAGAAAGTGATAAAATACAAATATTGAAACCTACAGCCAGTGCTATATTTGAAATAGCTAGAGAGCTTGGAATGATAAAAGAAATATATAATGAACTTTCAGAATGTTCAAAATTATTTCAAGATATTGATATTAAAAAATATTTTTTTGATAAATCAATTTCAAAGAAAGATAAAAAAGAATTAATAGATAAAAGATTAAAACCAATACTTTCTAAAGAAACTTATGCTTTTGTATCTATATTAACAGAACATGACAGTATAGATGTACTGCCTGATATTGTTGCTTTGTATAAAGAGATAGCAGATGATTATAGTAATATAGTCAGAGTTCGTAT
>CASEHG010000058.1 GCA_949287565.1 uncultured Brachyspira sp. | reverse complement strand
ATATTATAATAAAACGAATATATTTTTATATAATTTGGATAATTAATGTATAAAATAATTTTTTTAGATGATAAATCAAAAACAATAAAACTTCTCTATGATAATAAAAGTAATGATGAAAATGCTATGTTTTCACTTATGAAATATATAAAATCTAAAATAAATGGAAAAATAGAAAAATCAGATGAAGGCTTTTTATTATTTAATGATGAAAAAAAATATTTATTTTATATATTGGATAATGATGCTATATGTATAAAAGTACTTATGCATGATGATAAAGTTGCTTTTACAAATTTTAAATATATGGAAAAAGAGTTTAAAAGCTATATAGATGAAATTAATATATCGATTGCAAAAGAGAAGATAGAAAATATAAATAATTCAATAAAAAATAATATGTGGCTTGATTTTATGATTTCTAATTATGGAAATAACTTGAATATAGTAGGCGGAAATGATTTAAGCTGCAGTCATATTATAGAAATTATTTTTAAAAATGCATCTTTTGTGCAATGCTCAAAGTATTTTAATGCATGCCCAAATGAATATGATATATTTCATTTATGCAGTAATGATGAAATTGAAGAAGTAATAAAAAAATATAAAAATGTTATTAACGGCAAATATTCTATAATGATAAAAATTAAAGCAGATGATATGAACAGTTATTTTTATATAGCATGCGATGGTATAGATTTTATTTATAAAGAGGTAGTATATGATTATGATTTTACTTCTCTCTATACCGCTGACAAAGAAAATATAATAAAAAAATATGATCTTATCAAAGAGGGAGATTCTTGGTATCAGGAGAAAGAAAACTCACATAAGACATTAATATTTACTGATAAATTTTTGAATAGGAATGATACTATAGGTATATTATTCAGAATATATAAATTATGTTTTGCTAAAGTTAAATATTTTAGAACTTACATGTTTAAATTTGAACCTTATAAATATGATTATAAAAAAGGCTTTATAGAAACAGAACTTTGGGATGCTGAATTTTTTAAACATATTGATTCAGGATATATGCTAGATTTAAGATATTTGCAGTCTATAAAAGTTTATGAAGACTTTATAAAGTTATGTGAAGAATTAGAAAAATTTGAAAAATAAAATGATTATATTTATAAAAAAATAGTTTATATTGCAACTTTTTTTTTAATTATTCGTCTAAAATAAAGAATTTAATAAGAGTTTAATATATATAGTATGCTATATAAAAGGTAGGGTGAAGCGAATGAGAAATTTTATAGAATTAGTAGTAAAAAGACCAGTAGCGGTTTTTATGTGTATGATAGCAGTATTGATATTAGGGTTTGTAAGTTTAAGTAAATTAGCAGTTGATTTTTTACCGGATATGGAGCTTCCCTATATAACAGTAAGTACAGAGTATGAGAATGCTGGTCCTGAAGAAGTAGAAAAATCAGTTACAAGAATAGTTGAAAATGCAGTTGCCACTGTAAGCGATATTAATACAATCACTTCTACTTCGGAAGAAGGTAAATCAAGCGTATTTATAGAATTTAACTGGGGTACTGATTTAGCAGTTGCTACAGCAGATGTAAGAGAAGCTATAGATGGTATAAAGAATGCTCTTCCAGATGATGCTGACAGCCCTACAGTATTGAAATTTTCTACAGATATGACTCCTATAATGGAAATAGCTTTTTTCGGTACAGATAATTTAGGAGCATTATATACATTAATAGATAATCAGATATTAAATAAAATAGAACAGGCTTCAGGAGTAGCAAGGGCAGAAATAAGAGGCGGACTTAAAAGTGAGATGAAAGTTGATTTAGTATTAAATAGACTTCATGCCTATGGAATAGATATTAACAGTATAGTTTCTCTTTTATCATCAGAAAACCAGAATCTATCCGGAGGTGATACTTATGAAGGAGTTTATAAATATACTTTGAGAACTATGGGAGAGTTCACAACTCCGGAAGACATTGAAAACACTGTTGTAGCATTAAAAACAAATGATACTCCTATAAAATTAAAGGATATAGGAAGAGTTTATCAAGGATACAGTGATGACTCTGAGATAGTAAAAATCAATGGAATGCCTGCAATATCAGTATCAGTTAATAAAGAATCAGGCGGAAATTCTGTTAATGTATCAAAGGCTGTAAAAAGGCAATTAGCTAATCTTAATCTTCCTGAAGGCGTAGAGTATGAAATATTATTTAATAGTGCTGATAATGTAAATGAGGCTATAAACGGAGTATTAGATACAGCTTGGCAGGGAGGATTATTTGCTGTTATTATATTAATGCTTTACTTATGGAATGTAAAAACAGTTTCTATAATAGCAGTTTCTATTCCTATATCCATTATCATTACATTTACATTGATGTATTTTATGGGAATAACTTTAAATATTATATCATTATCAGGACTTGTTTTAGGTATTGGTATGATGGTTGATAACTCCATTGTAGTTTTGGAAAATATATTCTATTATAGAAATAATGGATATGGTAAATATTCTTCAGCTATAAATGGTACTTCTACAGTGGCTCTAGCAATATCTGCTTCTACTCTTACAACTATAGCAGTATTTTTACCTTTCCTTTTTGTTGAAGGACAAACAGGACAATTATTTAGAGATTTATGTATTACAGTTACAGTTTCAATGATAGGTTCTTTATTCGTTGCTCTTACAATAGTTCCTATGCTTGGTGCTAGACTTGTAACAAATAAGAAAACTAAATTTTTAATACCTATAGAAAATTTTGTTAATGATAAATTCCATAGCAAAATTAATAACTTATATTCTAATTTACTAAATTATTCTATAAAAAATAAAAAGAAAGTATTTATCTCTTCATTATCAGTTGTATTTGTAATAATAATATTAGGCTTAATTTTTATAGGTAAAGAAGGATTTCCTACTTCAGATGAAGGACAATTTAAAATAGAAGTAAAAATGCCTGTAGGTACTAAATCAGAACAAACACAGGCTTTCATTACAAGAATGGAAGGCGATATACAAGAGGCCATAGGAGATGATTTTGATAGAATGCAGTCTAGAGTAAAATCAGGTTCCGAAGAAAATTCTGCTGAAATAAGAGTGCAGCTTAGAGATAAAAGTGAAGGAAGAAAATTGTCTGTTGATGAATATATAGAGATAACAAGAAATAGATTAGTATCATATCCGGCACAGATTAATATATCTGCTGTAACAACTTCAGCTATAGGAGGAGGCGGAAGAAATGGAGGAACAGGAGGACAGGAAATAGAAATAGAACTTGTAGGAGATGATTTGGATAAGTCTACAGAAATAGCAAATAATATAATAAAATCAATATCGGATATAGAAGGAATAAGAGAGCCTAGACTTACAAGAGATGATTCAAATCCTGAACTTAAAATATATGTTAATAGAGAAATAGCAGCCAAAATGGGTATTAATGTAAACACTATAGCAAATATTATTAAAACAAGTTTTGCAGGCACAACGGCTACAACTATGACTCCTGCTAATTCAGATGTTACAGATATAGATGTTAATGTTCAGTTAGGAGAGCCTGACAGATTAAAAATAGATGATATATCAAGACTTATGATACCTACAACAGCAGGAATAGTGCCTATATCATCAATAGCAACTATAGAAAAAAGTTACGGCCCTACGGAGATAGAAAGAAAAGACAGCACAAGAATCACAACTATAAGAGCATCGGCATATAACAGAGCATTAAACGAAATAATGCAGGATGTTCAGAATAATATTTCAAAAGAAGTATTTTTGCCTTCAGGATTTACTATAAATTATGCTGGTGATTTTGAGGATATGAAAGAAGCATTTTTACAGCTTATTCAGGCCTTTATATTAGCATTGGTTTTAGTTTATGCTATAATGGCTAGTCAGTTTGAATCTTTTATTGCTCCTTTCGTTATAGCATTAGCAATACCATTTGGTTTTGCAGGTTCATTATTAGCATTATTTATAGGCGGTCAGACTTTAAGCGTATACAGCGGAATAGGTTTTATAGTTTTGATTGGTATTGTAGTAAATAATGGTATTGTACTTATAGATTATATGAATCAGCTTATGCATGAAAAAAATCTCAATTGTGATGAATCAGCATTAGAATCAGGCCCTAGAAGATTAAGACCGGTACTTATGACAACGCTTACAACTATATTAGGACTTTTACCTATGGCATTATCAGGAGGAAGCGGAAACGAAATGTATCAGCCTTTATCTATTGCTATACTAGGAGGACTTTTAGTTTCAACAGCATTTACTCTTATAATAGTACCTACTGTTTACGCTGCTATAAGAAATAAAATACCTCTAAAAGATTATGAGAAAAAAGATATTGAAAGTAGAAATGATTTCTCTGATTATGATACTATAAATGTTACAGGTAAGTGATTTTTTATAATATATTTTAAGGGTTTGATTTTTTATTAAAATACAAGCCCTTAATTATTTTTTACTTAAAATTTTTAAGTTTGTAAATTTTTTATTGTTCTTTTTCCCGCCGCAAAAAGAACCTATATCCTCGATAGACTCGGATACGCTTCGCGAAAGTGCAAGGATAGAATTAGTACTAAATAATACTAATTTTATTTTACATATAATATAAACTATTAATTTAAGCACACCTAAAGGCGGACTTCGTCAAATATAGCCTTTCGCCACAGGCGTACTTTGTATGTGGCAATACCACAGGCACTCCCTGCGGTCGCAAAAGAAGTGGGGTCTTACCCTCACCGTAGGTGGACTTCGTCCGGGTACGCTTCGCGGTGGGCAAAGCCCCAGATATCAAAACAAAAATATAAATTTATTTTTAAGAAAATATAGTTGTTTGGGTATATATATTATTAATTTATTCATGCTCTAATAATTTTTTATAGGTAGCATCTATGGCAAAAGCTCCTAATGGTGCTGTTATCAGTATGGCAAGAACTGCTATAACAAGTATAATCTCTCCTGAAGCAAAACCTAATGATAAAGGAATTGAACCTATTGCAGCCTGAACTGTTGCTTTAGGACAATATGCTATCATACTAAATATTCTCTCTTTTTTATTTAATTTGGTTTTTATTAACGATACAAGCACTCCTAACATTCTAAATATTAAAACAGCAAATATCAATATAACTCCTAATGCTCCGGCTTTCATAGCATAATTGATATTTACAGCAGCTCCTACAAGCACGAAAAGCATAATTTCAGCGGCTACCCAAAGTTTAGAATATTTTAAAGAAAGTCTTTTTGATAATTCTTCTTTTGATTTTTTTATATATGCTCCTATACTCATAACGGCTAAAAGTCCGGATATTCCTATAATGCCACCAAATAGATTTGAAATTGAATTTTCTATGCTTATTAGTATAAATGATATGCTTAGTATTATAACTACTTTGGCACTATCTCTTATGTGAAACTTAGTAAAGAATTTAGATAATACAAAACCAACAATTACTCCTAGCAAAAGCCCGAATATAATTGAAGTAGGTATTTTTATAAAATCAAGATAGGATATACTGCCTCCTTTTACAAGAGAAGTAAAAGATGTAAATAATACTATTACAAATATATCATCAACTGAAGCTCCTGCCATTAATAATTGAGGTATGCTTTTATTAGTACCGTATCTTTCATCTATAAGTTTAAGCATCTTAGGAACAAGTACTGCAGGAGATACAGCAGCAACCACAGAACCCATTAAAGCAGCATCTAATAGGCTAATGTCAAAAAGTTTAGGAGCTATTAAAATCATTCCTATTATTTCAAAAGTTGCTGGAACAAAACACATAAGTATTGCGGGACGTCCTACCTTTTTTAAATCTTCTATATCGAGATTAAGTCCAGCACGTGTTAATATTATTATTAATGCTAATTCTCTTAAATCTGCTGATATTGAAAGTATTGAGTTATCAAGCAAATTAAAGCAGTATGGCCCTAATATTATACCTGTGATTATAAGTCCTAAAAGAGAAGGAAGTTTTAAAAGTGAGAATATTTTTCCAAGTATCATTCCGCATAAAAATATCAAAGCTAAACTGAGAAGTATAAATATATAATCCTTTTTTATTAGTATTTGATTTTTTATGAGTATATGAATTATTAGATATTAGTTGAAAAAAAAATATAAAAACTGAATCTGCAAATCCATATATAAATTATTAAAGATTTTATTTATTCTTTAATAATCATAAAAAATCATAGAAATTTGCAGAAGTCATCAGCTTTTATATATAAAAAATAAATAAAGCGGTTTAATTATTTAATAAATTGATTAAATAATTTAAGGAGACCTCATTCCTTATTTGCTGTATACTTTATCATAAAATATTTTTTATTTCAAGTTATTTTTTTAAATCTCTAAAACTCAAAGCTGTATTTGATTTTTTATCAACTTTTAATTTCATACCTAAAACTTTATTATAATATTTAGCAGGTATTCCAACGCAAGGTCTTAAAGCAATTAAGTCTTTTTCTGTTATTATTTCACCTCTAAGCATAGCATGGCTTAAATAAATACCTCTTTTAGCATATACAAGTTCTTTTTTTTCCTGCTTGCTTAATACATGCTCTTTCTTGCTTGCAGCATCTCCTCCAAGCATAGTTAATGTTTTATCAATAGACTTTATCATCTCAGACATGCCATTTGTTTCTAAACTAATAATATGGTCACCGGTTTCTTTTTCAGGCGTAACAGTAAAGTGTTTTTCTATTATTTTAGCACCTAAAGAAACAGCAATTATAGGAGCTTCAATACCTATAGTATGATCTGAATATCCTATTATATTGTTTTTAAAAAGATTTTTCATTACAGATATTCTATTGAGTCTAGCATTTTGCAAAGGAGTAGGGTATTCTACAGAGCAATGTAATAATGCCACTTCATTTTTCTTTAATATTTTTAAGGCTTCTTTAATATCTTTATTTAAAGCTAGTCCTGTTGAAAGTATTACAGGTTTTTGAGTTTTAGCAACAGCTTCAAGCAAAGGTATATTATCTATATCGCATGAAGCTATTTTTATTATAGGTATATCGTAGCTTACAATATCATTTACAGAATCTATGGAAAAAGGAGTTGTTATAAATATGATTTTATTTTTTTTAGCTTCTTTTATTAACGGTTCATACCATTCTTTTTTTAATATAATATTATCAACGCCTTCTAAAGCATCATCTTTTAATTTCAAAATTTTAGTATATTCTTTAGCAGCGAATAAAGTTTTTTGTGTGAAGCTTTGAAATTTTACAGCATCGGCACCGGATTTAGCAGCTTCTTGAATAAGTTTTATTGCAGTATTTAAATCGCCTTCATGATTACATCCGGCTTCAGCTATTATGAAATATCCTTTTTTATTTATAAGATCTTTTAATTTTAACATACAATCATATCCTAACTATTAGTTTGCAATATATTATCGAAATAGAGAATCATTTAATTATTAAATATTTTTAGTACTGAGAAATTTTGAAAAATAATGCGTTAAAAAAAATGAGCTGGTGATGGGACTCGAACCCGCAACCGGCTGATTACAAATCAGCTGCTCTACCAATTGAGCTACACCAGCGAAGTGATTATCATTATACAATAACAGAAAAAAAAGTCAAGCGTTTGAATAAAAAAAATGTATATTTTTTTATTCATTAACTTAATTATTCTTCTCTGTCTTTTAATCCTTCAACCATATCCAATCTATTTATATAATAAGCACTCATTATAGATACAAGGAATATTACAGTTACAAGCAATGCTATAGCAAGTATATAGCTTGACTGATATACATGCGGAACGAATGAAAATAATTTGCTTGAGAAAGGTTTTTTTACTAAATATAATATTCCGTATCCTGCCGCTATTCCTAATGGTATAGCAACTATTATTTGTGTGATAGTTTCCTTCAATGAGGCTATCATAATTTCCTTTGTAGTATATCCCATAACTTTTAGAAGCGTGAATTCATATCTTCTAGTTGCAAGCGTTATAACACCTACACCATAAAGAGAAGTAGCACCAAGTAAGAATGCTATGAATATAAGTATCTGCACCAAAAGATATATAGTGGCTATCTGATTTTTATAAGCTTCATACTCATCATTTCTGAAGCTATAATATGAAACCTCTTTACTTTTATCCAATATATCTTTCATATCTTCCTTAGTGAAATCATCTTTAGTTGATATAAATATGCTGTTATAAAGATCTTTTATTTTAAATGTTTCTTCAGCAAATTTTTTATCTATATAAACATAGAACATACCTTGCTGATCAACGAATTTACTTACTTTAACTCTTCTTGAAATACTGTTTCCTAAAGTATATAACTCTATTCCAATATAATCATTTTCTTTAATATTTAATTTTTCAGCTAAATATTTAGGAATCATAACAGAATCTTCTTTTTCATTATTATTTGGTATTTCCATAGAAGAAAAACTGTCTTTATATATTAAAGCAGGTATATATAAACTTTCAGCATTATCATCAAATGCAGGATATAATCTTGCTTGATAAATAGCTGCTTTATCATAATATTTAATTCCATCATTAGTTAATATATCAGAATTATCTTCCCATTTTGTTGGATTTACATTTGCAACAACATCATATAAGGCAAATTTTTCATATAAGTTGTATAAGAAATAATCAAAGGAATTATTAAACCCTTGAGCAAATATAGTCATACTTATAGCGGCGAACATTCCCCAAAGAGAAGCTAAATATCTTGTTTTGCTTCTTGAGGCATTTTTTATAGCATATCTTGTATTGAAAGAGAATTTATTCCAAATCGGTAATTTTTCCAAAAAGCTTTTACCTGATCCTTTAGGAGGCTCTCCTCTCATAGATTGAGCAGGGTTTAATTTCAATATTGATACAGCAGCCAAAAGATTGGAGAATATACATACGAATAATATAATTACTGCTGATATTATCCATAAATCTATATAAGTGTTATGATTAAAATTAGGCATATCAAATATATTTCCTAATGCATTGAATATAGGAGGCAAAAGGAAATTGCTTGCAATAAAAGCTAAAAGTATACCGAAAAATGATACTAAGAATGAATATTTTATATACATAAACATTATAGAAAAATCTGTAAGTCCAATAGCTTTCATTATACCTATTTGTTTTCTTTCTACAGCAACATTTCTTCTTTGTATAATATAAAGTAAAAGTATTGCCATAAGAAGAAGTATAGAAGGACATATATATGAAAAAGAATCTATTTGAAGTAATGTTTGTTCATAGTTCACATAGTTAACAGATTGTTCTCTGTCTGTGAATAAGAATATTTTTTGTTTTAATTTTACTCTTATTAGATTTTCAACATTTTTTTTATTAGCATCTTCAGTATATTTTATATATATTGAATTGTAAGGTATATAATTAAAATTATCCTCATGAACTTCTATAACTGCAAAATCTTTAGCTTCTGAAGCAGTGCTTGCTCCATCTTTAAATAAAAATACATAATTAGGATAAGATACTAAAGCAGCTATAACAAATGAATTTGTTTTATCATTAAATACTAATTCTACAGTATCGCCTAATTTTAGAGAGTTAGCTTCTGCAAAATTTTTATTAATTGCTATCTCATTAGTTTTTAATTCAGATTTTCCTTCATATACATAAGGTTTATTTATTCTATCTTCAGAATTATCAGTACCGTAAATTATAGCATCAATATTGTCTATTTTACCTTGAAATCTATGCTTAGCAACAACTTTATCAATGCCTTTCATTTCTTCAAGAGTTTCTATATCATTAGTATCGAACATACCAAACAATACTAAATCATCCAATGTATTTTCTTCAAAATAATTTTCAGCTGATAGTTTAAAATCTCTATATACTGTTTTTACAGCAACAAAGAAAAGTACAGCCAATGTTACTATGAATACAGCAGACATAAATATAGCAAGCTGCTTATTTATTTTTCTAAATAATAGTTTAGTTTTTATATTTATCATTATTATTTTACCACTCTATATCTTCAGGATTCAAAGGATTTGCTACATCATATTTATCTAATACTTCACCGCTTAATATTTTTACAACAGTATCAGCCATTTTAGCTATTTCTTTACTATGTGTAATAAGTATGATGCTTGTTCCTAAATTTCTGTTTAGATCTCTAAGTATTTTTAGAGCCATAACACCTGTTTTATTATCTAAAGCTCCGGTAGGCTCATCGCATAATACTACTTTAGGCTTTTTAGCTATAGCACGTGCTATACTAAC
Organism: uncultured Brachyspira sp.; assembly: GCA_949287565.1. Lineage (GTDB taxonomy): Bacteria > Spirochaetota > Brachyspiria > Brachyspirales > Brachyspiraceae > Brachyspira. Next base: position 1,800 of record CASEHG010000058.1, on the reverse strand, counting down.
CCTTTGCTGCTCTCCTCCGGATAATTCTGTAGGATAATGCTTTACTCTGTTTTCAAGTCCTAATAATTTTAAAGCCTCTTCTGCATTACTTCTTGAAAGTCCTGTAATTTCAGTAGAAAATTCAACATTCTCTATAGCTGTTAGGTTAGGAAGTAAGTTATAGCTTTGAAATACGAATCCTATATTTTCTCTTCTGAATTTAGCTAATCTTTTATCACTATAATGAGAAATATCTTCACCCAAAAATAATACTTGTCCGCTTGTAGGTTTATCCAAAGCTCCTAATATATTAAGTAAAGTACTTTTTCCTGAACCGCTAGGTCCTAATATAGCAGTAAGTTTTCCTTCTTCTATTGTAAGGTTAACAGATTTTAATGCCTGTGTAGCACCTCCGCCATGACCATATATCTTACTAATTTCTTTTATTTCATAAAGGTAGCTCATTATTTAAAATCCCGTAATATTATTTTTTTTCTTCCATTCTGAAACAGCTTCAGAAACTATTTCTTTAGCACATTCTTTTTTGCTTAAAAGAGGAAAAGATTTAAATCTTCCGTCTTTAAAAAAGATTGTAATTTTATTAGTATCTTTTCCTATAGCATCCTGTATTTTGTTGGCAACTATCATATCAGCGTCTTTTCTTTTCATCTTGTCTACAGCATAGTTCTTTAATTCCTCATCATTTTCAGCAGTTTCCGCAGCAAAAGATACTATTAATGTTTCATTTTTCTTTTTGTTTTTTAAAGATGCAAGTATATCATCATTTTCAATTAATTCTATAGTATTTATATTATGTTTTTTTACCTTTTTATCAAAAACTTGTGCTGGTCTGAAATCTAAAGGGGCAGCCGCCATGAGAAGTATATCTGTATTATTAAGTTCATTCAATACATTATCCTGCAATTCTTTAGTTGTATTTATTTTGATTTTTTTATCATTATTTTTTACAGCTAAGGAATCATTAACTTCACCCTCTATATATGTAGATACTCCTCCATTTGAAGATATTTCTTCATATATAGAAGCTCCCATTTTTCCGCTTGAATTATTAGTTATATATCTTATAGGATCTATCCATTCTATTGTAGCCCCTGATGTAATAGTAAATCTGATATTATCGTATTTTAATGATTCATTATATGAAGTTACTATTTTTATTATAGTATCGAGATCGGCAAGCCTTCCAACACCTTCATCATTGCAGGCCATATTGCCGCTTTCAGGTGCTATTAATTCATAATTTAATTCTTCTATTAAATATTTAACATTTTTTTGATTTGCCTTATTGGACCACATATGAGGATTCATAGCAGGTGCAAAATATTTCTTTTTTGTATAAGCACAAGCTATAGTACTTATAGCATCATCGCATATACCATTTGCTATTTTTCCTATAATATTAACATCAGCAGGAGCTATTAATAATATATCTGTTTCTTCATTAATATGAATATGTCTAAGTATATCATCTTCCTGCCATAAATCTGTTATCACTTTATTTCCGCTCATAGTTTCTAATGCTTTAACACCTACCATGTTTTGAGCATTTTTTGTAACTGCACAAATAACATTATGTCCTTGTTTTTTTAAATGGCTAACAAGGAATGGTGTTTTGTATGCAGATATTGAGCTTGTTATTGCAAGTAAAATTCTCATAATTCAAAATATAACTTCATACCCTTTATTAAACTATACTCTTAAACTATTATATACTACTATAAATAAAAAAATAGTCTATATATTTTTATAATTTTTTTTATTTTTATTTACAATAGTATGATACTTTATATTTGAAATTAT
>CASEHG010000057.1 GCA_949287565.1 uncultured Brachyspira sp. | reverse complement strand
GGAAATCCTGCTAAAGTGGTAAAAACTAAAGATGAAAAAACTGCTGATAAAACTAAATTGGTAGATGATTTGAGAAAATAATTTTCATTAATTTAAAGCCTCTGTATTATAATTGATATAGAGGCTTTTTATAATCATTATAATTTCATTAAATATTTTTTATAAAAAATATTCTACTTTTCCATAATACAAATTGACAAATTAAATATTTTTGGTAAAATATATGCATTATTATATATAATATTGTTGTATATAATATTGAATCTGAATATATTAATTAAAAAAAACATCTATGGAGAATCGTTATGGAACTCAATAAAAACATAGTTCAAGTGCCATACTCGCTTATAAGAGAACTTACCGAAAAAGCACAGAAAAAAGAAAATGCTATAATGCTTACAATAGGTGAACCTGATTTGCTGCCTCCTAAAGAATTAATTGAATACGGATGTGAATACGCTAAAACTCATACTTTGGGATATACTCATTCAGGCGGAAGCGAACATATAAGAACATTAGTAGCCAATCATTATAATAAATATTATAATTCTGATATTAAAGCTGATAATGTAACTATGCATATTGGTTCTATGGAAGGTATTTCTTCTGTATTTAGGACTATTTTAAATATAGATGATGAGGTTATAATACCTACTCCTTTTTTCTCTCCTTATGAACAGGCTGTAAAACTTTCTTATGGTAAATGCGTATTTTTAGATACAAGACCTGATCATCTTGTACTTAAGCCTGAAGCTATAGATAAGGTTGTAACAAATAAAACTAAAGCTATACTTTTCAGTAATCCGGGAAACCCTTCAGGATATATGCTTAAAAAAGAAGAGATGGATGAGCTTGTTAAATATTTCGAGAAAAAGGATATATTTATAATAGCTGATGAAATATATTCTGCTATATCATTTTATCCTTTTACTTCATTTGCTTCTTATCCTTCTATAAAAGATAAAGTTATAGTACTTAATGGTTTTTCTAAATCTCATTCTATGACAGGCTGGAGAATAGGATATAGCATAGCTCCTGAATATGTTAGAAAATGTTTAGTTAATGCTAGTTTCAACAATGTAGGAAGTATGGTAACTCTTTCTTGTGCTATCGCTGAATATGCTTTAGAGAAATATCCTATAATAGAAAGTTTCAGAGATATTTATAAAGAACGTGCTTTCTTCTTGGCTAAGGAATTAACAGATTTAGGATTTGATGTTATAGAGCCTAGAGGAGCATTTTACTTATTTGTAGGATATGAGAAGTTTTCAAAAGAGCCTTCACTTGATTTTGCTATGAGATTATTAGATGAAACAGGTGTTGCTGTGGTTCCTGGTATTGCTTTTGGAAGTGAGAATTACTTTAGAATAGCTTTGACTCAGGATATACCTTTATTGAAAGAGGCTGCTAAAAAAATTAGAGAATTCGTACATAAGTGATCATAAATTTATATTTAACGGCAGGAAGAATAAAAACTTCTTGCTGTTGAATTTGATCAATTATCAAAGAATATATTTATAACAGCATTAGCATTTATTATACTTATAGGTCTTATATAATATTTAGTTTTTTCTAATACAATAAATCTGTCTTTATCAACACTTGAATTTTTATAATTCATTATGTATTTAATTCCATTTGAATGAATAGATGTATATTTTACATTTAAAGTTAATCTTTCTTCATCATCTTCTTCATAGTGATTTACAATATCAAAATAAAGTGTTTGTTCTATTTTATCGAATTCCTGATTTTCTATTATTTGAAATTCTGCTATTATTATTTTTGATCTGTCATTTTTATTGAAATAATCATATTTGAAATCTATATTTTTTATATCATCATAGTTTTTAGCAAATAGTTCTTCATTATTTTTAGAATCTTTTATTTCTTTTAATAATGTATAATTCATTCTATCATTTAAAATAACTGAAGTGAATTTACTTGATGATATTCTCTCTTCATCATTAACTTTATAATTTATAAATTTAAGTTTATATTTTGAAATTTCTTCTATTGAAATATTATTTTCAAAATGAATTTTTTTTCTATAATTGCTCCTTACATCATCATAGGAAGTTTTTGCATTATCATAAAAAGTAGGTATAACATAAGAGAAGAATGATAATTTTTTAGTATTTAAATTATAAAGATAAGCACTTGCTCCCAAATATCCTGTAGAAGAAATCCAAGGATAAGCACCTAAACCTAATAATTCAGAACTTTTTCTATTTATGTATTTGCTTCTCATCTCTCCTGTTAAAAGTTTTACAGTTCTATTATCATTGTTTTGTTTTGCTTTTTCTATATTTTTTATTGTATTATAAAGTCTTGAAAGTATAGCGAAAGAAAATAATTTATTAAATGAGGCATGCTTATTTATCATAGAATCAATACTTTCAGCAATACTTCTAAACATCTTTGCCAATTCAGGCATATTTTTAACTTGAAGTTTTATGCTTAATTGCTCTGCGATATCAAAATCTTTTTCACTGCATGAATAAAGTCCCTTTTCAAAAATATTTTCTATGTAGTCTTTTGAAAATTTTAAAATGTTTTCATCTATTTCTTTATCTTCTTCTTTAATTTCTTCAAGTGAATTGTACATCTGTTTGTATTTAAGTATTGCTATTATTTTATGAGCACAAAGAGAAGAATCTTTACAGGAACATACGGCCTTTTTTATACTGTCTTTTTTGGGGAAATAAATAATTACATTTTCTTCAGGTATATTTATTTCAAGCATTGCTTTTTCTTCTATATCTGCTTCAATATCATCATTAAATCTGTCTAGAGCATATTCAAAATTTCTTTTGGTGCTTGATTTTTTTATTTCATCATAACTAATATTTTTTACTTCATCAAATATATTGTTTTCTTCTTTTGTTTCTTCTGTTTCTGCATTATTATCTGATATATCTTTATTGCTTTCATTTTCTTTATTTTCTGTATTTAGATGTTCTATATATAAAAGCGACATTATAATATGCTTACAAATATCTTTTGAAGGGCAGGAACATTTACTTGATTTTATATCTTCATCATTAAGAATTACTTCTATTTTTTCGCCTGTATCTATAGTAACTTTTATTTTATCTTCTGCTTCTTCAATATGTATTTTTTCAGGGCTATTATTTATAATATTATTAATGTCTTTTACTGAACGGTTGTATATACCTTTATTTGTTAATGTAAGTAAGAAATTTTCATTGATGTATTGTTTTAAGTTATTAATTTTTTCAGTCATTTTATAAGCCTATTTTTTATTTGAACATATTATTTAAAAAATCAATTAGATTATATAGTATATTTGAATCTAAATAATGAGAGCATTCCTGAAATAATCCTCCTATTGTATTTCTCTTTTTGCATCTTACCGATATGAATGCCAGTATTTTTGCTTTTAATAAATGGGCTTCATTACTGCCTTGATTAATATAATTATCTGCACAGTTAAAAAAATTATTAACGCAGTCATTATATAAATCTTTATCATTTTCTAAAATTATTTTTTCTACTAAATGTTCTAAATATCCGGAAGTTTTATCATCAGTTTTAGCTGTTATAAATAATCCTTTATAATCATCATAATAAATATTTTTGTTTTGATTATATTCACATTTTATAATATCATTAAAAATATTAAATCTTTTTTGAGCATTACTTTCAGCATCAACTACAATAGCAAGTTTTTCTATATTGTTATAGTTGGAAGTTTTTATAAATGAAGTAATATGATTTTTATTATCAACTTTATTGATTGTTATTATATGTATAGTATCATCATCTTCTATAAAGTTTTTTATATTTTGACTTGATTCATATTTTAAGTTTAATTTGTCTTTAATTATAAGTGAGCATAAATCTCTCTCATCATTTCCTTCAACAAGAAGAACTTTTTTAGCCATAGGATTATTAAGCATTATTTTATCTTACCTCCCAATTATCCATAGCATTATTTAACTCTTCATTGTTATATATTATGGCTTTATATTTATACTTTTCTTTTTTGTCCGCTTCTATTCTTATGCCCTGAATATCATCATTTGAATTGTATTCATTTTTTACTTCATTATAAACATCATTAAAAGCCTTTATACATTCATAGGAATGAGTAGTAGCAAAAATCTGTATATTACCTAAATAAGACACTTTAAATAGAGATAGCCATAAATTTCGTAAAGAACTGTAATGAAATCCATTATCGATTTCATCTATAAATAAAACTCCATTTGGAAGAAATGAAGCATTAACTATATAATTGAATATTTTTAATATACCGCTCCCCAATGCATTTATTGGTAAATATCTGTCAAGACCGATATCAGCTTCGCAAACTTTGTCTGAGGATATTCTTATTGATTCTATATTTGGTATTATAGCTTTTAAACTCTCTACAACTGTTTTATCTATTTTTAAATTTTGAAGCCTATTAAATGCTCCTATCGTTTCATTTTTTACTTTTGTTTCAGAAGTACTATAATCATTTAAAAAAGAAAAATTAAATAGGGCAGCATTAATAATAGATGATAATATTTTTTTGTTGTCAAATATAAAAGTATTATTAATAGGAACAAAGCTATTATCAAGATGTCTGTTATTATTTATAAGCATTGGAAGTTTTATAGTTTCTCCATTATTATTTTCTACCTGATAATAAATTCCATCTAATAGACTATTTGTTAATGATTTTATAGGATATATATTTAATTCTCTTTTATTAGTTTTTATATTTATAGGGTTTGTATAATCAAAATTATGAAAAATTAATTCCAAATTATTATTTAGAGGTATATCCCTTTGCAAAAAAGAAGATAATATTGTATCACTTCTAAACATATTTGAGTATAAATATAATGCTTCCAAAAGATTGCTTTTTCCAACACTATTTTTACCGAATATTAAATTGAACCTTTTAAAACTGTCAATAGAAAATTCTTTGAAGCATTTAAAATTACTTATACTAATATTTGGTATTTGAATATCACTCATAATTTTTATTCCGTTTTTTGTTTATTATTTGATATAAAAAATAATATACTAAAATAAATATCTTGTCAAAGATAAAAAATAATTCAAATAAAAAAGAGCATACATAATAATGCATACTCTTTTTTGTATTATTAAAAAGTTAAAATATTTTTATGCTTTTTTAGTTTTCATAAATAATATTAAAAGACCGCTTGCTATAAAGTTACTAGCATAAGTACCTATGATAACACCGCAGAAGAATGTAAAGGCAAAATCGTAAAGTATGAAACCGCCCCATATCATAATAGCTAATGCAGCAAGAAGTGTAGAAATACCAGTGATAATTGTTCTTCCTACAACATTATTTAGACTTATATTAACAATATCTTTAAATGGCATTTTAGAGTCAGCATTTTCTCTTATTCTATCAAATACTACTATTATGTCATTGATAGTGTATCCTAT
>CASEHG010000056.1 GCA_949287565.1 uncultured Brachyspira sp. | reverse complement strand
TTATTAAATTTTAAAATATAATTATATTTACGTACTGTTTTTAAATTATCTATCAATATCACCGAAAACAATATCTAAACTACCAATAACAGTGGTAACATCTGCTATTAAATGACCTCTTGTTAAATAATCTAAACTTTGTAAATGAATAAAACCAGAAGATTTTAAATGACATCTATAAGGTTTATTTGAACCATCAGATACTAAGTAAACACCAAATTCACCTTTAGGAGCTTCAATAGAACAATAAACTTCATTAGGTTCAACTTTAAAACCTTCACTAAATATTTTGAAATGATCAATTAAAGCTTCCATAGATTGTTTGATTTGAACTTTAGAAGGAATACTTATTTTATAATTATCAGATTTAATAGGACCTTCAGAAATTTGATTAATACATTGATTAATAATACGAACACTTTGTCTCATTTCTTCAATACGAATTATAAATCTATCAAAACAATCACCATTAGTACCTACAGGAATATCAAATTGAACTTTATCATAAGCATCATAAGGGAAAGTTTTTCTTAAATCCCATTTAACACCAGTAGAACGTAATAAAACACCGGTTAAATTTAAATCTAAAGCAGCTTGTTTAGTAATAACACCAATATCTACTAAACGTTCACGCCAAATACGATTATTAGTTAATAATTCTTCCATATCATCTAATCTATCATTAAATTCATTACAAAAAATATATAAATCATTTAATAAACCTAAAGGAATATCTTGTCTAACACCACCTGGTCTAAAATAATTTGCATGCATTCTAGCACCTGTAGCACGTTCATAAAATTCTAATAATTTTTCACGTTCTTCAAATAACCAAATAATAACAGTAGTAGAACCAATATCCAAAGCATGAGAACCTAAACCAATTAAATGATTAATAATTCTTGTAATTTCAGCAAAAATAACACGAATATATTGAGCTCTTAAAGGAACTTTGCATTGTAATAATTTTTCAACTGCTAATACATAACAATGTTCATTTTCAAGCATAGCAATATAATCTAATCTATCAAAATAAGGTAATGCTTGTAAATATGTTTTATTTTCTATTAATTTTTCAGTACCTCTGTGTAAGAAACCAATATGAGGATCTGCTTTTTGAACAATTTCACCTCTTAATTCTAAAATTAATCTTAAAACACCATGTGTTGCTGGGTGTTGTGGACCAAAATTTAAAGTAAAACTTTTTAATTGTCTACGTCTTAACATTTTTGTATTTTATAAATTTTTAGATAATTTTACTATTTTTGTTGGAATTGAAAGTTTTGATGCTCCATAATTTAAAGCTTTTAATGCTAAATTTTCATTAACATAACTAATTTCAAATAAAATTTTTCCAGGTTTAACTAAACAAACCCAATATTTAATATCACCTTTACCTTTACCCATACGTGAATCTATATTTTTTGAAGTAACAGATACATCTGGAAATATATTAATATAAACTTTTGCTTGTTTTTTAAGCATACGATTAATTGTCATATAAATAGTTTCAATTTGTTTTGAAGTTAAACGAGTATAGTCTAAAGCTTTTAAACCATAAACACCTTTTGTTAAAATTTTTGAATTATAATTTAAACCATGTAATCTATTTTTTTTAATTTTATAATTTTTAAATTTTCTAGGTTTTAATAACATTTTTAATTATTGATTATTTATAATTAACCCAAATTTTTATACTACTTGAACCTGTACTTTTAATTAAATGTAAACATTGATAATCTTTATTGTGATCTATTCTGTTTAAATTTAATTCACCTAAATTAAAAAGAAAAACACGTTTTCTTTTTGTTAAAAAGAATCTACCTTTAACTTTAATACGAATTCCTTTTAATTTACAATTATCGTTTTTAAGATATCTAGTCAAATATTCACGCATTAAATTAAAATTATTATAAAATAAAAAATTATAATTTTTTGTAGCATTATTTACATAATTTAACTCAAAATACAATACATTTAATAAACTAGAAACTGTCATTTTATTTAAAAATTTATCATTAAAACATAAATTATATAATAAAAAATGAAGAGTTTTGTAATATTTTAATTTATAAAAATAATGTTGAAGTTTGTATCTTTTTTTATTTCTTCTAAATTTATTAAGATTTTTATGTTTATTTTTTTTTAATTTTTTTTCAGTTCTAATTTCTGTATATTTATTTAAAGTTAAAATTATATTTTTATTATAATTTTTTAATTTAAATAATCTTAAATT
>CASEHG010000055.1 GCA_949287565.1 uncultured Brachyspira sp. | reverse complement strand
TATTCCTGTAAGTAATATAATAATCATTGCTTTAACAATTCCAACTAAACTAAAAAACATTATTCCATGTAGTAGTCCAAATATTATACTTTGAATTACATTTGCAACTCTAAATCCAAATTTATTTGATAATCTTTTTAATAAAAACCCTCTAAAAAATATTTCTTCAGGTAAGGAAGTATTAAATATAGCATATATAAGTGCTGGTAGTAAGGCACTTATTCCTAATCCTTTGAATTCAGATGTAGCTGTTTCAATATCTTTTATCAAATAAAGAGTAATAATAGATACAGTCATAAAAACTAATGATATTATGATTGTATTTATCAATGTTGTTTTTGTATTTTCTATTTTTTTTAAACCAATCCAACTAAAAAAATTTTCTTTTTTCTTTGCTGATATTAGCCACCAAATAAATGGTAAAGAACTAATTAAAATTATTTCTATAATGCTACTTATTATTTTACTTACTAACATATAAATTTTCCATCCCATCTTTTCAACAAATTACTATTTATTAAACAAATCACTAAATTGTAATTTATATGTCTTGTTTTTTTATGCTTTTATTTATATAAATTGCATAAACTAATGGTACTATTGTTAAAAACATAGGTGCTACATATAATGATATTGTGTTTTCAACATTAAATATAGAAAGCGAATTTACTAAACAATGAGTTATGATACAAGGAATAAGAGATTTACTTTTATAAAATATTATAACAAATAAATACCCTGCTGAAATTGCATAACATACTTGCATTAAAGTTGGAATTAAATTCGCACCATTTAACAAATTAATAATATGACCTATACCAAAAGTAAAGGCACTTATAATTATCGCTCTGTTAATATTGTCTTTTTCCATCATTTTAAATAAAAAACCTCTAAAGATAACTTCTTCTAAAAAGCCAACATTAATCATTGTTAAAATATAAAATATTATTTCGTTTGGTGTATTATTGATGTTAATACCATTCCATAGATTAACTGATATAATCAATAATAATGGTATAAAATATAAATATCTTTTTAAATTGCTTACTTTTGCTAGTCCATAATAAGTAACTCTTTTTAGTTTTACTATCACAAAAATTAACACTAACGAAAATATTGTATTTATGATTGTACTTCTATAATCTTCTATTCCAAAATTTTGTATGCAATATGAATTTACTATTATATAGAATACTATTAACAATATACAAAATAATGTTTCGTGCTTTTCAAATATTTTTTTCATAACTATCTCACTTTCAAATTACTATTTGTCTTTTTTAATTAAAGATCCTATTCCTAAACCAATACATAATCCTATGCTTATTCCAAAACACATGTAGATAGGAATGTTATCCCAAAAAATTCCTATAATTACTCCTAACGATGTTCCAATACACATTCCCATCGACATTCCCTCTAACATATATGTTTTTGTTTCATATTTAATTTCTTGTTTATTAATCTTTTTATTTTTCATAATATTTTCCTACTTTCAAAGTATAATTAAAATTACTTTTCTTTCTTATTTAATGTTAATTTTTTAACTTTAGAAACATCTTGAATGTAAATTTCAGTATAACCACACTCTGGACAAACTGCACATTTAAACTTGCCCAGATTATCTTTAAAAATTCCCTGTTGTGTAACCTTAATTCCGTATGCTCCTCCCTCAACTTTAACATCTAAATTTTCTACCATTTCAGTATCACATCTTAAACATTCTCTCATAACTATCCTCCTCTACAAATTACTATTTATCTGTTAATTACATTATACCATAATAAAAGTAGATTTTTACATCTACTCTAAACTTTAATTTATATAACCATTTTAATTTTTCTTTCTAGTCAAGAAAACTCCAATAAGTAATCCCATCAAAATAATTGGTCCTATCCTAACAAATAACCATTCAAATGAATGAAAAGCGACTCCTAGAACAGCATTTTCAGGTTTACTATAATCCCAATTAAAGTATGGACTATTTAATAAGATTAAAGATAAAAACATAATTATTATAATGATGCATAACGAGATTAGTGTCCAATGAATTATTTTTCTTTTCTCTTTTTTTCTTTGAGATAATTGTAAATTTATTATCTCCAATTTTTCAGAAATTACTTTTAAATCGTCTTCTTTAGATTCAGAAAGATTTTCACCTAGAAAAGTACTTACTGGTGTATCAAAAACTTCTGATATTGAAATTAACATCTCTGCATCTGGTACTGATAATCCCTGTTCCCATTTAGAAATCGTTTGTCTAACTACATTTAATTTTATCGCAAGTTCTTCTTGAGAAAGCCCTTTTGCTTTTCTTGCTAATTTTAAATTATCTTTTAACATTTTACAACTTCTCCTTTCTTTATAAATATTATATAAAGAATAGTTCGTTGCTACAAGCAATGCATATTAACATTAAATTTAATAACTATTAAATAACCTTTTCATACTTGAAATAATTACTAAAAATTAAATATTAACAATCATTTTCTTTTTATTGTATTTCTTAATCTTAAAGTATTTAATATTACTGTAATACTACTTAATACCATAGCTAAACTTGCAATCATCGGATTTATAAAAATTCCAAATGGTTTTAATAATCCCATTGCAATTGGAATCATTAAAAAGTTGTAAAAAAATGCCCAAAACAAATTTTGCTTTATATTTTTTATAGTTTTTTTACTTATATTAATTAAACTTATAATATTAAACAAATTATTATTTGTAAGTATTACATTAGAAGAATTCATCGCAATATCTGTTCCGCTATTCACACTTACTCCAATATCAGAAATTGCTAAAGCAGGGCTATCATTTATTCCATCTCCACACATCATTACAAATTTATTTTCTTTTTGTAATTGTTTAACTACACTTGATTTTTCTTTTGGTAATACACCTGCTATTATTTGAGTTATCCCTAACTCTTTTGCTATTACTCTGGCAGTATCTTCATTATCTCCTGTCACCATTATTGGTTGAATTCTCATATCCAATAAATTTCTTAATACCTTTTTAGCTTCTATTCTTATAACATCATTTACCCCTATTAAAGATATGATTTTGTCATTTTGTACTACATATACAATACTATTTCCTTTACTTGCAAGGTCTTTTTCTTCTTTTATATATTTATTTTCAATATTATAATTATCTAAAATTTTTGAATTTCCAATAATTAATTTTTGATTGTTTATCTTTCCTATGATACCATAACCTGTTATGTTTTCAAATTCTTTAACTTCTAATTTTTCTATTTTATTTTCTTCTAGGTAGTCTACAAAGGCTTTACCTATAGGATGTGTAGTTTTACTTTCTAAACTTCCCACTATTTGTAAAAGTTTTTCTTCTTTCATAGTGCTAAAGTTTCTAATTTCTGATATTTTTAATTTACCATATGTGAGAGTTCCTGTTTTATCAAAAATAATTACATCTGTTTTTTGAGCATTTTCTAATATCTCACTTTTCTTTATTAAGATTCCGTTGCTTGCACATACCCCTTCACTTACTATAATGGCAAGAGGAGTTGCTAGGCCTAAACTGCAAGGACAAGCAACAACTAAAATTGTTACAAATGTTGTTATTGCTGTTTCAAAACTCTGACCTATAATTAAATATATTATAAATGTTAATATTGCTATAATTATAACAGTTGGAACAAAAAATCCCGATACTTTATCTGCAACTTTTGCTATGGGAGCTTTT
>CASEHG010000054.1 GCA_949287565.1 uncultured Brachyspira sp. | reverse complement strand
TTTATAGAATCACTTTTTAATATTTGCTTTATTTTTGCATTATATTATTTGAATGCTTATTATAAAAAATAAAAAACCCGCCTTATAAAATAAAGCGGGCATTTTTATAAAATATGATTAATTCTAATATTTACTGCCAATAGCCATTAATTAAATATAAACGAATTTTTACTGTTTTTAATTCTTGTGGAATAGTATAATATTTAGAATCTACAGTAACAACTAGATCACGATATGTGGTGGTAGTTGTATCTTCCCAGTTTCCAGAAGGAGTAAAGCTTATTGTATTATCATTATTATTATAATTATAATTTAGTAAATACGTTCTTAATTGTGTTAATATAACATCTTGAGGAACAGCTACTGAAGAAACGCTTGTACTCTCTCCTGTAACACTAAATCTATAATATCCGATGCCATTAATATCAGTATAATAAGATACTGTTCCTTTTGAAAAATCAAATGTTATTTCTCCATTATATGAAATTGGAGTTAATGTTTTTAATTTTTGTTCTAAATCATATTGAGTAAATTCCTGGCCTGGTACTATTCCTGTTACAGGATTATCAGGAGCAGCTACACTTTTAGCACAGCTCATTGTAAATAATGATAAACTCATCAATATAGATAAAATCAATAATAATTTTTTATTCATTTTTTATCTCCTATACTCATTAATTAAATCTGTAAGTTAATTGACCGCCGAAATTAAGATTATTAACACTTAAGCTGTTTACTTCAGCATACAAGTCAATATCAAAATCTTCTCCTACCATAAAGCCCATACCAAAGAATCCTGCTATTCCTGCTTCAGTAGTTAAAAGAGTATTAACAGTTTTTAATGTTTCATCTAATGAACCGTCTGCTTTTGCAGGTACAGAAGTTGTCCATTTAGTTGTTGCTTGAATCATCAAAGCAGTACCAGCTCTTAACTGCCACCATTCAACCGGCTGCCAAGTAGTACCTATAGGAAGCTCTGCGTAAGGAATGAATTGCACTTCGCTTTTATATGCTGCTAAACCTGTACTTGGAGTATTTCCAGCTTTTTGAGAATCATTTCCAGTATTAGTTACTGATAAACCTAAAGAAAGTTTAGGCTCCATAGCTAACTGCACTTGATCATTAGCCAAGCTCCAATATAATGGGAAGCTTACATATATATCTCCCTTAAAACGGTCTTTACCCTGCTTGCCTTCATATTTAATTTCAGTTCCGTTTTCAGGCTTTAAAGTACCATTCTGTCCGAAATTATTATTAACTCCGAAAGCTAAATTAGCCCCTACAGTGATTCCTGTCATAGGACCTGCAGTAACACCCAAATTAAATTCAGGATTCAAGTATAAAGATATATAATCTTCTGCCTTATAAGTTGTTAAATCTGTATCTTGTTTATAAGGAGGTACTCCAGCACCAACATACTGCTTACCTTTTGTATGTGTATTATTAGCATGAAAAACTATTCCCACAGGTATAGTCAATTTATGCTCACCGAACTTTATAGAAGCAGCTATTTCATGAGTCCAAACTGCATTATTAATATACATTTTGTAATCATCGCCGTTTGCTGTTTTATTTTGATAAATTGCATAAGCAGGGCTAGTTCTAGTTGCACCATCATCATTTAAACCGAAATAATAATGTATAGCAGCCATATCATTTATTCTGAAAGCAGCTCTTAAAGCTACTTGAGAATTTATAGCCCATAATTTTGATATACTAGTTGCTGAATTTGTACTGAAAGCTGTAACATTACCGTTTTTATCTGTCATCATATTAGCACTGTCATCAAATTTATATCTTGCTGCAAAACCTAAATACATATTATTAGGCAAGGCTATACCGAAAGCACCTTGTACTCCATTATTAAAAGGAGCAACACCTAAATCCTCTGTACCGCCACCATTAGGAGAAAGAGAAGTTCCTCCTAAATATCCAGCTGAAAAGAATGATCTTTGCAAATCGAATATATCTTTTGATTTTACTCTGTCAGAATCTGTATCAAATTGACCTGCTGTTGCTCTTTTTACTGCCGAATTATCTAATGTAAAAGTATCATTACCTTGTGCAAATACATAAGCAGAAATTAATATACAGCCTAATAACACAAACTTTATTTTATTAAAAACTTTTAACATAAGTTATCTCCAAATATTAAATATTAATTAAATCTGTAAGTTAATTGACCGCCGAAGCTCATATTTAAGAAACTTAACTGACTAGCTTCTGCATACAAATCTAAATTGAAGTCATCTGTAACGATGAATCCCATACCGAAGAATCCTGCTATACCAGACATTGTATTGTATCCAGTAGTTTTATTAGCTTTTCCGTTTATATCTTTAGCTTGATCTATAGTGATCTCAGCACCTAATAATAAAGCAGTACCGAATCTTAATTCATACCATTCAACTGGTCTCCATAATGTACCTATAGGAAGCTCAATTGATGGAAGAATCATTAAATTATCTCTTCCGTAATTATTATTAACAACTGTTGCAGCAGCTCCATTAAGGCTTTGCTCCATTTTATAAGTATTATCTATAGCAAACTCTAAATTGATTTGAGGCTCCATAGCCAATGATACCTGATCATTAGCCAAGCTCCATTCCATAGGGAAGCTAGCCCAAACACCTAAACCAACTACTTCTGCCTTTTGAGTAGTTTTATATTCATTTTTTGTATATGTTCCAGTACCAGTTGTATTTTCTGCAAAAGTACCATTTTTACCTACATTATGAGTAAGTTTTGCATTTAAAAAAAGTCCCATATTGATACCTGTCATAGGTCCTGCAGGAAGACTTAAGAAAAACTCAGGCTCTAAGCCCAACCAAATGCCATCACCTTCTGCATAATTAACATTATCAACATCTATTTTACCATTAGCAGTACCAGTATTTAGATATTTACTACCTTTTTCTTTTGTATTCATAGCATTAAATGTTACGCTTACAGGTATAGTTAATTTATGCTCGCCGAATTTGATAGCTGCTGCTATTTCATGTCTCCAAGTTCCGCTATGTGTATAAGTATTATAGTTATTTCCTACTGCATCTTTAGTTTGATTTACACTATATGGAGTAATTCCTGTTAACTGGAAATTATAATGTAATGCTGCAATATCATTTATTCTGAAAGCTGCTGTTACATTTGCTGTTGAACCTATTGTCCATTTATTATTAAGATTATTAACAATATTTCCGTCTTTATCAGTTGTATAATTAGCACTGTCATTAAAATTGTATGCTGCTGCTATACCTAAATACATTCCTGCAGGTAAAGCCACACCGAAAGATCCTTGTATTCCATTATTTATTTTACCTGTTATAGGATCAGTAGCAATACTGCCTTGAGCAGTATTATTTAAATTACCTAAATATCCTGCTGAAAAGAATGATCTTTCCAAATCAAATATGTCTTTTGCATTTACTCTGTCAGAATCTGTATCAAACTGACCTGCTGTTGCTCTTTTTACTGCTGAATTGTCCAAAGTAAAAGGAGTGTCCTGAACTGATTGTGCAAATGCTGTTGATGAAATTAGCAAAGAACCTAATGCTGCTGCTAGGAACTTTACTTTTTTGCTAACTTTCTTCATAAGTTATCTCCTAAAATTATTTTTTGTACTTATTATATTTATTAAAATTCTTAAAAATAAGAATATTAATAGCTGAAATATGCTGAATAAATTTAATTATTCAGCAATATAATATAAAAAAGTTTTAT
>CASEHG010000053.1 GCA_949287565.1 uncultured Brachyspira sp. | reverse complement strand
TCTTCTTATAAGCGATTTATATGATAATAAAGATTACAAATATATGTATAAAAGTGCAAGAGATATAATAGAGGCAAGGTCTAAACTTTTTGTACTTCCAGCTTTGGATTATAATGCTGATGCAAGTTATGATAAAGAGGCTGCAAAGCAGTTGGCAAAAATCGGTGCTAAAGCTGCGGCCATTACACCTAATGAACTTTCTAAATGGATAAGTACTGTTATATCTTGATTCTTTTAAAGTCTTATATAGAGAGAGTTTAATTACATTCGCCCGCCCTTTATATTTAAAGTTTTAATCTGCAGTATAAACTTTTACTTTCTTATTTGCTTAATTAGGATTTTCAGCTGCCCGCCCAAGCGGATTTTAAATTTGTTGTTTGTACACCGCACGTAGGACAAAGCTAAAAATATAGATTCATTTTAATTCAGATTTTTTTTATATTTTAGAATTTAATTAAACGTGCGTTGATAAGATTTTAAAATAAAAAAATACTTGGGTGGGTGCTTTATTTTCTAATCAGGCTTTAAATATAATTGATTTTTTTATTTAAAGAGTATGGCAATAAATTTTAAAGGGTGGGGTATGAAATTTAATTACATTCGCCCGCCCTTTATATTTAAAGTTTAAATTTGAAATATAACTTTTATTTTCTTATTTGCTTAATTAGAGTTTTTAGCTGCCCGCCCAAGCGGATTTTAAATTTATAAAGTTTTAAATATATCTTTGAATTATGATTTAAACAATAAATTAAAATCAGCTTAACTAATTTTTGAAAGTTTACCGTCAGAGGTTGTATTATCTGTATTGTTTATTGTTAAATTCATGTAAGTATCATAAAAAGCAAAAGAATATTTCTTTCCGCCTTTCTCTGCTGTATATGAAGCATCTCCAACTTTAGTTAACTCTTCTTTTGAAATTGTTACTATACCATCATATATATTTCCGCCTTCTATAGTGATGTCTATAGAACTATCTTCATTAACAATTAGAGTGCATTTGTTTGTTATAAGCTGTTTAGTATTTTGTGTAGTGTTTAAAGTGCCTTCATATCTAGTAGTTCCGTTCATATTTTCTATGGGATCATACTTATTTCCGCAGCTTAGAATAAATAAAAATATAAAAGATAGACTTAGAATTTTAATACAATGTTTCATAATTTAACCCCTAAATAAATTAATTTTATGTAAAACAATACTAATGTTTTTTATGAAATTGTAAATAGTATTTTATCAAAAATTAATATTGATATTTTTATTAATTATTATTTTTTTGAAAAACTATTTTCTTCGCCCTTAAGCATTCTTTTGTAATTTGGTATATGCTTTATTATAATAAATATAGCAAGAAGTATAGCTATAGGAAGAAGTATAATATAGTTTATATTAAAAAATATTCTGTATAAAAAATTAGCTTTGAAATATAACAAACTTAAAACTATAGGAAAAGCAATAGCTCCGCAAGTAGAACCTATAGCAACAGTTTTTCTTGATGCAAATAAACCTATAAAGAAAAATACCATAGTTAGAAGCAAACTTACAGGTGCAAGCATAAACATAGAACCTGCACTAGTTGCAACACCTTTACCGCCTTTAAATCCTAAGAATATAGAAAATACATGCCCAAGTATAGAAGCAACAGCACAAGCTACTAATATATAGCTATGAGTTGAAATGATGCTTGATAATATAAAAGATGGTACTAAAACAGCTATCATTCCTTTACCTATATCACAAATATAAGCAGCGATTCCAGCTTTTTTACCGCATACGCGAAGTACATTGCTGGCACCAGGATTGCAGCTTCCCTCTTTTCTTACATCATGTCCATTTATTTTTCCTATTATGAATGAAAATGGTATTGCTCCGATTATATATGAAACGAGTATGCTTACTATAATTTTAACTATCATATTTTTAACCTCCAAATTTTTTACCTCTTTTTCTGAAATTGAGTATGATAGGTGTTCCCCTAAAGTCGAACATCTCTCTGAATCTATTTTCTAAATATCTTTTATAATGCGAATTTAATTTATGCGGATGATTACAAAATACAGCAAAAGCCGGAGGATTTACCCCTGTTTGAACTACATAGAAAATTTTGAAAGGATTTCCTCCTGCAGATATTGAATATTCTCTAGTAGCTCTTACCATAGTTTCTGTGAGTGCATGAGTTTCAAATCTCTGCATTCTTGTTTTTGCAACTCTTATTGCCAAAGATAAAAGTTTTTCAGCATCGTTTTTTCTATTGGCACATACTCTTGCATAAAAAGCATAATTAAGAACAGGAAAAGCATCTTTCATATATGCTTCATAATCATTCCAAGTAGTTCCTTTCTCTCTTATATCCCATTTGTTTGCTGCTATTACTATTCCTTTTCTTCTTTCTATTATGAGATTGGCAATAGTTTTATCCTGATCTGTAAGTCCTTCAAAAACATCAAGCATTAATATACAAACATCAGAGGCTTCTATGGCTTTTATTGCTCTGTTTACGCTATAGTATTCAACATCAGTATTAACATTTTTTTTCTTTCTTATTCCTGCAGTATCTACAAGACAAATATCATCATCTTTGAAATTGAATGTTTCATCTATAGCATCTCTTGTAGTGCCTGCTATATTTGAAACGATGCTTCTATCTTTTCCTATTAATGTGTTTAATAAAGTGGATTTTCCTGCATTTGGCTTTCCAACTATTGCTATATTGATTGTTTTCTTTTGTGCTATATATTCATCGAGTCTATATTGTTTTGATTTTTCTTTTTTATTATTATAATTTTCTTCATCATCTTCTTCATATAAATCATCATCATATTCTTCTTCAAAATCTTCATCAATATTTTCAATTTCTATTGTATTATCAGCTTCATCATTATTAGAATTATTATTTTTAGATATTTCTCTTTCAGCTTCTAAATCAAATTCGTTTCTTTCAAGAACTTCTAATATTTTTTCTCTTAAATCATCAATGCCGTTATTATGCTCGGCACTTATTATAGATACGTCTTTTATACCTAATGAATAGAATTCACTTACCAAATTATTATGAGAATCAGCATCTACTTTATTTATAACAAGTATTATAGGTTTTCCGGATTTTCTTATTATATTAATGAAATGTCTGTCATCTGGATGGCTTTGATGTGCATCTACTAAAAATAAAAGTATATCAGAATCTTCTAATGCAGTTTTTAATGCTTTTTCTCTTACCTTTTCATTTAAAGTATCATCGCTTACATCAAGCAGTCCGCCTGTATCAAAAACATTGAATGCAATATCATCAATATATGTTTTAGCTATACTTATATCCCTAGTAACTCCTGCCATAGGGTCAACTATAGATTTTCTTCTTCCTGCAAATCTGTTAAATAGTGTAGATTTACCAACATTCGGTCTTCCAAGTATAGCGATATTTATCATTTATTTAAGCCTTTTATATTATTATGATGAAAATTAATCATATCATAATTTTTAATATATTGCTATTATATTTTTATTTTATAATTATATGAAGAAGACAAAAATTGTATGTCTTATAATTTTTTAGTTTTTACCGCTTTTATTTAAATTATTTTGCAAGACCGCTGTAAATTCTATCAAATTCTGCTATAAAAGTAATAATAACTTTTTGTGTAATATTATTTAATTTTGCAAAACAGTAATAAGGATCTTTTCCTTCATATTCTACATCAATTAAGGAAGAAGGTTCTATATCTGTTAATTTAGTTATATTATGCTTAGTTAAAAATTCTGATAAATATAAAATACTATGATTATGGTTAATAGTAAGTATATTATTATCGAATGATAAGAATAAACCTATAAAAGTATATTCAGCATCATTTTTGAATTGAATACCTTTATTATTATAATAATAGTTAGTATTAAAATAATGTAAAAATCCCATTTTAAGCATAGTTTCATATACTATTTCATCTTTATATTCT
>CASEHG010000052.1 GCA_949287565.1 uncultured Brachyspira sp. | reverse complement strand
TTATACCAGTAACTTTTAAACCAAGAACTGCCTCTATATCAATTAAATGACCTAATGCCAATTCAAAAGTAGAATTTTCTTTTCTGTTAGCATTAAATACAAAAAAGACATCAGTTTCATTAATATCAACATTATCACGAAAAGAAGCAAATGATAAACTTCCTGCAGAATTTCCTCCCATATCAATTATTCCTATAATATCTTTTTTTTCAAAAATAGAATAGACATCGGCTGAAACTGCTGGTATATCAGCACCTGACTGCGGAAGGTAACTTCCTATGACTTTTATGTTTTTTTGTTCTAAATATGAGGAATGCTCTCTGGATCTAAAATAAGGGTTTACAACATCTAAATCTGCAATATAAATATCTTTAGATGTATTGTTTCTAATATACATGCTATAGTTAATAGAAAAAGTAGTTTTCCCGACTCCATAATGACCGCACACTATTGTAACTCTATTATATTTATTCATAATTATCTTCCTAAAACCCTTTCATATCTAAAATATAATATATTTCATAATTTTTTCAAATTTTTTTAATTAAATAAATAAACCTAAATTATATAATTTGCAAGCATAATTATTAAAAAGCTACAAAATAAATTTACTATTTTGAAATAAAATATAACCGATATATATAACAAGATTGTATTTACAAGGTTTTTAAAAATAAAATAAAAAATTTGGGATAAAAAATGAAAAAATATATAGTTATTTTGATACTTTTATTTGGATGCAGTTTATTTTCTCAATATGCTACAAATGATATTTATATTCCGCCAAATAATAATAACAATACACAAACAGAAGAAAATAATCAAAATAATGATGAATATATAACTAATGATGCCATAATGGGCAGACAGCCTGCAGTAATAGATACACCTATAACAGGATTTAAAAATATTACTTTAGGTGCCACAAGACAAGATACAATAAATGCAATATTAAGCGATAATACTATGACTTTGCCTAAACAGTATATGACTGGTACTGTTGATTTAAATGCTGAAGAAAGTGCTACATTTTTGGCATTAGAAGAGAATAAATTTTATAAAAGCGGATATTTTATATTTAAAAATGATGCATTATATTCTATCACTATAAATTTCCAGCCTAATCAAGTTGATTTTCTTGAGCTATTATCTGCTTTAAATGCTAAATATACTAAAGGAGCATTTTTGAACGCAAATACTGTAGCTTGGCAGAATGGAGATATAAGAATAATATTAGAAAGACCTAGCGTTGTAAAATATATAGATATGAATAATGTTACAACAACTTCAGATACCAGAATAAAAGAGAAAGAAGCTTCTCCTCCGCAAAATACAAGAAAATCTATATTGGAAGGACTTTAATAAATGTTTAAATATATATTATTAATATCGTTTGCTGTATTAGTATCATGCAGTAACAATAATAATGATAAAGAAACTATTAAAAGAGTGGAAATAATTCTTAGCGATGAAGATTTTAAAGAAAATGTTGAAGTCAAAGAATATGATGAAGATAAATTAAAAAATCTAGCATTATCATCTTTAAAAGAATTTTATTCACTGCCTTATAATCAGTACAGCGTAAGAATAGCTTATGAAAAATTCTATTCTACAAATTATAAAGAAGTATTAAGAAAGAGCAGAAATATAAGAAATGCTGATGAGTATGTACAAAGCGATCCTTCATTAGATTTTGAATTTGAGACTACAATAGAAAAAGTTTATAATATAAAATTGGAAGGACAAAAAGCTTATATAGATGCAGATTCTTCTGTATATGACAGAGTAGAAGATACTACTTCAAAAGCTAGACAAACATTCGTAATGTCTTATGAAAATAATAAGTGGGTTATTTTATAATTTAATATATTATATTAATTAATACCATAATAATTATCATAAAAAATAATCATTAATCATACTTTTATTTTTACCGAGAATATTAACATAATATTATTATTTAGGAGTTTACCTTGAAAGAGCCAATCTTAGCAGGATTAGATGTAGGAAGTGCATCAATAAAAACTGTCATTGCCCGTGTTAATAATGACAAATTAGATGTTATAGGTATAGGCGAAAGTGAAAGTGAAGGCATCAAAAAAGGAGTTATCATCAATATAGATGCCGCTGCTAATGCTATAGAAAAATCTATCAATGAAGCAGAACATATGGCCGGATTACAAGCTCCTGATATAATTGCAACAATAGGCGGAGATCATATAAAAGGATTAAACAGTAAAGGGGTAATAGGTGTCAATACAAAAGATAAAGAAGTTACTCCTGCTGAAATAGAAAGAGTTTTAGAAAGTGCAAAAAATATATTAATACCTGCCGACAGAGAAATAATAGAAGCTATAGAACAAGAATATTCTTTGGATGGACAAGATGAAATAAAAAATCCTGTAGGTATGTCAGGAACTAGACTTGAAACTAAAGTGCATATCATAACAGGTCTTAAACATGTAAGCGAGCATTTAAGAAAAACTTTAAATAAAATGCGTTTCTCTGGAAAAGACTTTATAGTTAATATAAGAGGAAGTTCTGAAGCTTGTCTTACTGATGATGAAAAAGAACTTGGTGTTGTAGTATTTGATATAGGACATTCAACTACTTCTCTTATGGTATATTTGGAAGGATCAGTTTGGCATACTGCTGTTATACCTGTAGGAAGTCAGCATATAACTAATGATATAGCCGAAGGTTTAAGAATAACAATACCTTCTGCAGAAAAATTAAAAAGAGATCATGGTTTTGCATTTATAGATATGGTAGGAGAAAAAGAAATCATTGAAGTACCTACTGCAAGCGGACAAATGCGTACAATACCTAAAAGAGTATTAACTGAAATAATACAGCCTAGAGTAGAAGAAATTTTCAGCTTATGCGGAAAAGAATTAAACAAAATGAAATATATTGATTCTCTATCTGCCGGAATGGTATTTACAGGCGGAGGTGCCTTGCTTCCTGGTTTAGTAGAGCTTGCTAAAGCTTATCAAACAGCGGTAAAAGGTGCTGCTCCTATTAGTGCTAGAATAGGTGTGCCTGATAAAATTGAAGGCATAAGAGATATAGCAAATAACCCTGCATATTCTGCTGTTATTGGAATACTTATGATGAGTTTAGATGAGGCTACTCAAGTTAATATACCTCATAAAAAAACATCTGAAAAAGGAAGATTTAAATTCAACTTCAAAAATCCTTTCTCTGAGTTTTTTAAATAATATAATATTGATTTTTATGCCTTTATATGTAATAATGAGATTATTATATAAGGCATTACAATATGGATAATCAAGAACCTGATAATGATGATATACTTGCTATAACAATGCAGCTTATATTAGCAAGAGTAATTATGATTAGCAATCTAGTAGCTTCTATAAGTTTAATCATAGTTAATGAAGGTATAAAAAGATATTATTTCATTGCAACTTTAGTTTTTGCTTTATTCTTAGTGATATATTTTCTTAAGTCTATAAAAATAAAAATGTCTTTAATATATAGTATTATTCTAGCTATAATAATATTTGCAGCTAATTATTTTTTATAAAATTTTCTACTGTAATATAGCTT
>CASEHG010000051.1 GCA_949287565.1 uncultured Brachyspira sp. | reverse complement strand
TATTAACTGCATAAACTTTACTGTCGCCTGCATTAAATACAAATACTCCTGCAAACTTATGATATAAAACGCCCGCAATAGAAGCTCCTGCCATAGCTTTTTCTTTATCATCAGCAGAATCTCTTGCAGCAACAACTTCAAGTTTTATAAAGTTATGCATTATCCAATTCATTATTTCCTGCTCGCCTACAAGTTCAAGCAAATCAAGAAAATTTTCATTATAAACATCTATAGCAAGTTTTGATGCAAAAGTATCTCCGAGTCCGTCAGCGATCATTGAAACTGCTGTTCCTTCCATATTATCTATAAAATGACTATAATTATTTTGTTCATTAATAAGAAGCGGATTTCCTGATACAGATTCGCTATTAAAAAGAATAGTGTCTGTGTTTATTTTTGTATCTGTGCCTTTATTTGTAAAAGCAAATATATTCATATTTTTTAATCCTTTATTATTTTATTATTTATAGTTAATAATAAAATATTATGAAATTTAATCAAGCATTATTTCATTTTCGCATGGTAAGTATACTCTATAGAAAATTAATATTATATTTTTTTATCTGCTGTAATTATAAATATAATTCTGCATGCGGTAAATAGATTATAAATTTAAATAAAATTTGGGTGGGTGCTGTAAATTCTAATTATACAATAAAAAATAAAAGATAAAAATTTCAGGTTTAAACTATAAAGATAGAGGGTGGGCAAATGTAATTAAATCTTAAAACTTTATTTACATTCCCCGCCCTCTAAAATTTATAGAATCATTTTGAATTTTTAATTTGTTTATATTTATAGCTTAATTAGAATTTCAAGCTGTTATAAGAATAAAAAATTTTACATGATTATTAGCAGTAATGAGTACAAATAATATTTTACTTAATATATTTTATTATTTATCGAAAATTAATGCTTTATTAAAAATAAAAAACATATATAAAATAATTGAAATAAAAATTATTTTATGTTATTATGTATAGTAATTTATTTAATAAATTTTACTAAATTTACGGAGGATTTAAGTAAGATGAAAGTAGCAAAATTTGGTGGCTCTTCTGTAGCAAATGCAAGTCAAATAAAAAAAGTAGTAGACATAGTACTATCAGACAAAGATAGAAGAATAGTAGTAGTATCTGCTCCTGGAAAAAGACTCAAAGAAGACACCAAAGTAACCGATTTGCTTATTACTCTTGCTGAAACTATTATTGCCGGAAAAGATGGAAAATTAGAATTAAAAATCATTATAGAAAGATTTAAAAATATAATAGATGAACTTTCTCTTTCGCATGAACTTTTGGAAGAGATTCAAAACGATATATTAAAGAGAATAGCTGAAGATAAATTGCTTCCTACAAAATTTATAGATGGTGTTAAAGCATTAGGAGAGGATTTAAGTGCTAAGGTAATAGCTGCATATATTAATTCTATAGGAGTTAAAGCAAAATATGTTAATCCTAAAGATGCAGGACTTTTACTTTCTGAAGAATTCGGCAATGCCACTGTATTAGAAAAATCTTATGCTAATTTGGCTAAATTAAAAGATGAATCTGCTTTGGTAATATTTCCAGGATTTTTCGGATATACTGAAAAAGGCGATGTAGTAACTTTCCCTAGAGGCGGAAGCGATATCACAGGTGCTATTTTAGCAAAAGCAGTTAATGCTGAAGTTTATGAAAACTTTACTGATGTAGACGGAGTATTTGCGGCAGCTCCTAATATAGTAGATAATCCTAAATTGATAGATGAGTTTACATACAGGGAAATGAGAGAATTAAGTTACGGCGGATTTAATGTTCTTCATGCTGAAGCTTTACAGCCGGTTTATGAAGCTAATATACCAGTTCATATACTTAATACTAATAATCCTTCTGCCAAAGGTACTAAAATAGTTGCAAGCAGAAATAAAAATGTTAATCCTGTAGTTGGTGTTTCCGGTGAAGATGATTTCTCTTGTCTTTATGTAAGTAAATATTTGATGAACAGAGAAGTAGGATTTGGTAGAAAACTTCTAGAGATAATAGAAAATGAAAATATACCTTATCAGCATGCTCCTTCAGGAATAGACAATATTTCTGTAATAGTTAGAAA
This sequence comes from uncultured Brachyspira sp., assembly GCA_949287565.1. Taxonomy (GTDB): domain Bacteria; phylum Spirochaetota; class Brachyspiria; order Brachyspirales; family Brachyspiraceae; genus Brachyspira. Next base: position 4,764 of record CASEHG010000051.1, on the reverse strand, counting down.
TTCTGCTATTACTCCTGAAAAAGAAAAACGTATATATGAAAGGGTAAGAGATGAGCTTCATGTTGATAATATTTATTTTGAGCATGGACTTGCTTTGATAATGCTTGTAGGTGAGGGAATGCAGCAATGTGTAGGTGTTTCTGCAAGAGCTATGCATGCTATGGAGAAATGCAATATCAACATAGAAATGCTTAACCAAGGTATAAGTGAAGTAAGTATTATGATAGGTGTAAAAGATGATGATCTAAATAAAGCTATCAAGAGTATATATAAAACTTTCTTTGAAGATCAAAATTTATAATTATATATTAAGAAGTTTAAGTTTATTTAAAATAAATTTAAACTTCTATAGTATTTTGTAAAATAATTTCTATAATATATTGTCTATTTCTTATAAATAATGTATAATCTAGCGCGTTAAAAAAATATATGATGGAGATTAAAAATGACAAAAGGCACAGTTAGAAGCGTTCCTATGCTAGTAGTTTTAAGTATAGTTACATGCGGTATTTATTATCTTTATTGGATTTATAAAACTACAGATGAAATCAAGAATTTTATGGAAAGAGAAGATATAAATCCTGCTTTAGAACTTATACTTGTTTTAGTAACTTGTAACATATATAGTTTATATTGGTATTATAAATATGGTAAAATAGTTTATTTAGAAATGACTGCAAAAGTAGGTATGGATAATAGCGAAGACAGCACTGTATTATTAGTAATATTAGGTTTATTAGTTAATTTTGTGGCAGGTGCTATAATGCAGGATAAATTAAATGCTATATGGAACAGTATAGATGATAATTCAGATGATGGTATTAACAATATAGAATCACAATCTGAAAATTCTAATGATTAATAATCATTGATTTTTCATTTAATAAAAAGGCTTGCTTTTTAAGCAGGCCTTTATTTTTTTACATAGTTTTTATGAACTGTTTTTCATTATTTTTCCGATACTAATTATAGATATTATAATTTTATAAGGAGCTGTAATAATGAGAAAATATTTTATACTGATTATATTTCTATTCAATATATTTATTTTAAGTGCAAGAGAATACAGCACTTTAAACGAAGTATTAAAAACTCCTGTAAGTTATAATATATACAAAGGCAATAATGCTGAAAAGACATTTAATGCTGTAAGATATATAAAAAATAATTATTCAAAAGAAGCATTCAAAGCAAAGAATATATATTCCACATCAAAAATAGATGTATATTTAGAAAACGGCTTAGAAATCAATGAAAGAGAATTAGAAGGTATTATATTAGAAACATCTAAAATATATGAAATGGAAGAATATCTATATGGAAAATTAAAAGGTAAATTAACTCTTTTAATAATGGATATTAATGGCGGACATACAGGCGATAAGCCTTATATGCAAGGTTATTCCATATTAGACGGACTTAATGAAATAAAAAATGATACTCAGAATATAATATTTTTGGATTATATAAATGGCTGGGAAAATCCTGAGTCTGTTGTAAATACTATAGCTCATGAACTTCATCATGTTATACATTACAGTCAATTGCAAAATAAAAGCAGCAATGCATTTGATGTATGGGTTGATGAGGCATTATCAGAGGCGGCAGTAATATCATATAGAGGAAAAGTTCCTTCAAACAGACTTAATTATTACAATACAGATTCAATGTATTTAATAACTAAAGGTGATTATTTTATTAATTGGAATCAAGGATATACTGTTCATAAATATGCAACTGTTTCATTATTTATGTATTGGCTAGGACTTCATTCTAAAAATGGTTTTGAAATTTATAAAGATATAGCAAATGCTCCGGAAGAATATAAAGGAACATACAAAGCTATACTTTATGCCGCCAACAAAAACATAAAACAATTTCAGGATTGGAGCGAGCTTTATGCTACTTGGCTTGAGGCTAATTATAAAAATGATAAAAGCGGACTTTATGGTTATAAGGGCTATATAGAAACAAAGCCAAAGATCATAACTACTCAATATAATTGTCCTATGGCTCCTGGTTCTGCTATTTATGTTAAGGGTGATTTCATGTCTGATGATACTCTTTTAAGATATGTAGAGCTTGGCGATGATATTTATATTGTTTATAATCCTGATGTAAATACTAAAGGAAAAGATAGATATTTAATAGTTAATTCATCATTTTATTAATAAAGAAACCTTCAGCACTTTAGCTATTCTATAACTCCTAAAAAAATGAGTATATGGGAAAAAGCTAATGCATATCTATGGCTTAGGTATGCATTGGCTTTTGCTTATCGGTTTAAATAAAATTTCTTTAGTATTTATTGGTATGGATATAGTTTCCCATTGCTCTGTTGTCATAAATAAAACACTTTTTATAAATGATTTTTTATATACAGAGTCTTTTTTTATTATTGGTAAATATTTTTCTAAATATACATTTATATTTGATTTGAATCGCATATTTCTTATCTTAAATGGAAAATGAAATATTATAAAATAATAGACATCTATATTATTATTAATATATCCTGAACTATATTCTTTAAGAAATGAGCCTCTTCCTTTTTGTATTAATTCATAAATAATTGAATCTTTATTTAAAGGTTCTTCTATTTTTAATCTTTTTATTTCATTTTCTAATTGATTTTTATCTTCAATTTGGAAATTTTTTAATTCTATAAATATTATTTTGTCATTTGCTTTTATCATTAAATCAACATTACTCATACTATGAGAATATTGCTTTCTTTTTTCTTTATTATTTTCATCTTTCTCTTCAATATCTATAATTTCAAAATCATCGCTATAATGTATTTCAAAATTATCTTTTTCAATAATACTCATATATATGTATCCGATTATTTAATCATTTCTTCAATATATTCATTATGCTGTTTTATTATTTTTTCATTTATAGGATTATTTTCCAAATCCAATAAAATTTCTTTGCTTTCTATTTTTACTCCGCTACTAAAATCATCTTCATCAAAATAAAAAGAATGATACATAATAGAATCTTTATTAGTTCTTTGCAATTCTATATCATCAAGTATAAAGCTATTATGTGTAGCTATAAATATTTGAAGCCCTAATTTTGATAAACTCAAAAGTATATTAACAAGCAAATCTGTAAGACTTGGATTTAAATTTGATTCAGGCTCATCTAAAAGAAGTATAGTATTTTTATCAATTTCACCATTCATAATTAAAATATATATAAGGGCTAATTTTTTATGTCCTTCAGCTACCATATCAAAAGAAACTTCACCTATATTTTTATAGTCTATAAAGAAATTATTATTTTTATAAATAGTTTTTCCGCCTATAGCATTTTCTATTTTTTTAGCTATTTCAAGTAAATCATCATCTAATTCTCTTAACTTTGGAAGTTCTGTTTTTTTAATAATATTATAGTATATTGCTTCAAAATTGATATCTCTTTTATCATAAAGTGCAGCAAATCCATTTGAAGAAGTGAGTATATCTTTGCATGGTATAAATGTACATTTTTTATTTAAATACTTTTTTGAATTTTCATTTAAATGATATATTATATTGTATAGATTATCATAACCAGAACCTTCAAAATCAGTCATAGTGCTGTTTAATTTTATATTATTATTAAATTCTATAAAAATATTTGGTTCAGTAAAAGATAAAAATACATTTTTATTTAGCTCTTTATTTTTTTTCGTTCCAATTATTTCTGAAATTTTATATATTTCTTCATTTATATTTTTACATGAATATTTTGAGAAGATTTTATTTAAATTAAATGATATAGGATATGATTTTTTATATTCTATTTTTATTTTTAACTTATCATCATAAAAATTATAGTCTAAACAATTTATAAGTTTTAATAAATGTGTTTTTCCTGTGCCATTTTTACCTATAAAAACATTTAAACCTTTTGAAAAATTTATCTCAGCATTTTTAAAAACGGTAAAATTATATATTTTAACATTTTCTATTATATTATTTTTTGATGATACTTTTTTATCTGATGTTTTTGTTTTATTCATTATTATGTGTCCGCAAATTAGTCTTCTGTGAGATCTACTTCTACATTAGATATTTTTTCTAGTATTTCATCATAGGTCATTTTTGCTAAAGAGCTGTCGCTTCCGCAAGCTATATAAAGTGCATCAAATCTCTTCATACTTTTATCAACTAAAACATCAATATCTTTATCTATACCAAAAGGGCATACTCCTCCGAATGTAAAGCCTGTCAATTTGAAAGTATCTTCAGCATTTGCAAAGCTTGTTTTACAATCGAAATATGTACGCATTTTTTTGGAAGATATTTTTTTATCTCCGGAAGCTATAATCATAGCGAAATTTTTCTTTGAAGGTTTTACAAGTATTGATTTAGCGACTTGTCCTCTTTCTATATTAAGCGTTTTAGCAGCATCATCAACTGTTTTTGTAACTCCTGCCTCTTCAAATTCTTTATATTCTATACCGAGTTCTTTTAAAGCATTAAGCACTTTTTCATTCATATAATATATCCGAATCAAACATTTAGAGGTTCATAATTGTTTTTTTTGGCATATTCTATCAAACTCAAAATACGATCCTTACATCCGCCGCAGCCTGTAGATGCTTGAGTTTTTTCTACTACCTCTTCCAATGTTGTTAATTTATTATCAGCTATGGCTTTATAGGCATCTCTATATGAAACATTCTTACAGTAGCATAGAGTTTTATCATAATTAATTGAAGTTTGATTTTTTAAATACTCTACATCATATTCCATCTATATTCCTCCCATT
>CASEHG010000050.1 GCA_949287565.1 uncultured Brachyspira sp. | reverse complement strand
TTATGAAAAAGAAAAAATATTTTCTTTTTATTTCTTTAAAAATATTAAAAGAAAAATAATTTTCTTATTGACATAAAATATTTTTCTTTTATAATATATCATTATGTATAGAGAGGTTATTGTTTATGAATAATTCTTTTCCTGAAAATTTTTTATGGGGTGGTGCTATATCAGCAAATCAAGCCGAAGGTGCATACAATATAGATGGTAAGGGGCTTTCCACTGCAGATGTATCACCAAATGGGGTGGTATTTCCTCCAAAACTTCCATTTGATAGCAATGTTTATAATCCTTTTCATAGCGGTATAGATTTTTATCATACTTATAAAGAAGATATAAAATTATTAGCAGAACTTGGTATAAATTGTTTTAGAACTTCTATAGCTTGGACAAGAATTTTTCCTACAGGTACAGAAGATATTCCAAATGAAAAGGGATTAGAATTTTATGACAAATTATTTGATGAACTTTTGAAATATAATATAAATCCTTTTATAACTATATCTCATTATGAGATGCCTTTATATTTAGTTGAAAAATTCGGAGGCTGGAAAAATAGAAAATTAATAGATTTTTTCTGTAAATTTGCAGAAACTATATTTAATAGATATAAAGATAAAGTAAAATATTGGCTTACATTCAATGAACTTAATTTCACTTTATCAATACCTTTTACAGGTGCCGGTATATTAGAAGAAGATGATAAAACAAAATATCAGGCACTTCATCATCAATTAGTAGCTAGTGCAAAAGCAGTTAAACTTTGTCATGATATTATAAAAGATTCAAAAATAGGATGTATGATTTCATATTCTCCAATATATGCTGATACTCCTAATCCGGAAGATGTTTTTGCTTGTTTGCAAGAACAAAAAAAATTAACATTATGCCCTGATGTTCAGGTGAAAGGTGAATATCCTTTTTATATAAAAAAATTATTTAAAGAGCTTGGAATATCTGTTGATAAAAATGATTATGAGATAATCAAGAATACTGTTGACTTTATAGGATTTAGTTATTATTCAAGCAAAGTTATTAGTGCTGATACATCAAAGAAGCAATTAGTTTCAGGCAATATGCAAAAAGGTGTAAGAAATAATTATCTTAAAACTAGCGAATGGGGTTGGCAGATAGATCCTTTAGGATTAAGAATTACTTTAAATAATTTATATGACAGATATAGAAAACCATTATTTATAGTAGAGAATGGACTTGGTGCTTTGGATAATCTTACAGAAGATATAAAAGTTCATGATAATTACAGAATAGAGTATATAAAAGAACATCTTTTGGAAGTATACAATGCTATAGAAGATGGTGTTGATTTGCTTGGTTATTTGAGCTGGGGGCCTATAGATATAATTAGTGCATCTACAGCTGAGATGTCAAAGAGATATGGATATATTTATGTTGATAAAGATAATGAAGGAAAAGGTTCTTTAAAAAGAATCAAGAAAGACAGTTTTTATTGGTATTCAGAAGTTATAAAAACTAATGGTCTTAGTTTACATAATAAATAATTATATTATTAAATTAAAGGAGATTGCTATGGCTAAAAATAAAATCAATTATGAGGAATTAGGCGGTATTATATTGCCTTATATTGGAGGTAAGGAAAATATTCATAAACTTACTCACTGTGCTACAAGATTAAGATTTGAATTACAAAATAGAGATATAGTTGATGTAGATTCTATAAAGGCTATAGATGGCGTAATAGATGTAGTAGAAGGAGGCGGACAGTTTCAAATTATAATAGGAACTAACGTACAAACTGTATATAAATCTTTAAATAGAATTCTAGCTTCATCTGATAATGCAGTTAATACTTCTTCATCAGAAAAGCCAGCCAAAAAGTCATTATTAGAAAGATTTATGAATACAATATCTACTATATTTACCCCTATGATTCCAGCCATAACAGGAGCTGGTATGATAAAAGCTATACTTGCTATATTAGTTTTAACTAAAGCAATAGATACTAATGGTCATACTTATTATATTTTAAATATGATATCCGATGCTGCATTTTATTTTCTTCCTATGTTATTAGCTTATGGAGCCGCTTTAAAATTTGAATGTAACCCTATATTGTCTATAACTTTAGCCGGAGTATTGCTTCATCCAAGTTGGATAGCTTTAGTTAATGGCAATGAAGCCGCTTCTTTGTTTGCTATAAAACTTACATTAGTTGATTATTCTGGAAGTGTTTTACCTATAATAATAACTGTATGGATACAAAGTTTTATAGAAAAATATGCAGATAAGTATTCTCCTGAAATGATAAAATTTTTCACTAAACCATTAATAACAATATTACTTACCGGCATATTAGCTTTATTATTTATAGGACCTTTGGGTTCAAAATTAAATGATATGGTTGCTTCTATTGCTAATGTATTGAATGCCAAAGTAAGCTGGCTTATACCATTATTGATGGGAGCTTTACAGCCGGTTATGCTTTTAACTGGAACAGCTTGGAGCTTAACACCTATAGCAACTATGCAAATAGCTAAAAACGGATATGAACAGGTAAATGGTCCCGGAATGTTAGCTTCTAATATAGCACAGGGCGGAGCAACTTTAGCCGTAGCATTAAAAGCAAAAGATAAAGAGTTAAAACAATTAGCCGCTTCTACAGGTTTTACAGCTCTTCTTGGAATTACTGAACCTTCTTTATTTGGTGTTACTGTAAAATTAAAAACTCCTTTAATTGCTGCTATGATAGGCGGAGGAGTAGGAGGTATATATGCAGGTTTATCAGGTCTTGTTAGATATGCTTTTGTATCACCTGGACTTACAGCATTACCTGTATTTATAGGTGAAAATCCTATGAATATAGTTCATGCTATAATAACATGTATTATTTCTTTTGCTGTGTCTTTTGTAGTGAGTTTCTTTATTACAAAAATAGAATAGATTATATAATAAAGTAAGAGCATATGTAAATATTAAAAAACTATCTATTATATTAAAGGCAAGAGCATTAATAATAAAAATCTCTTGCCTTTAATAATTTGATAAAATTGTTTTATAATTTACTCACATTTAAAAAGTAATCTTATTTTATTCTTTTATGTTTAAAATTTGCCTTATGAGTAACATAGTCTTTTATTATTGCTAATAAAAATTGTTAGTTAAATATCTCCTGCCATTCTAACGAATAGCAGGTACTAACAATTTTTATATTGTTTATATTTTATTTTATTTTATTCTCTTATGATTGAAGCTAGATTTATGAGTAACATAGTCGTCTACGATTTGATAGTTGCCAAAAATTTTGTATTTGTATATAGTTAAACCTTCCAAACCTACAGGACCTCTTGCATGAGTTTTGTTTGTTGAAATTCCTACTTCAGCACCGAAACCGTATCTAAATCCGTCTGAAAATCTTGTTGAAGCATTGCAGTACACATTAGCAGAATCAACGAATGTCATAAACTTTTCTATATTCTCTTTATTTTCTGATATTATTGAGTCAGTATGATGAGAACCGTATTTGTTAATATGATT
>CASEHG010000049.1 GCA_949287565.1 uncultured Brachyspira sp. | reverse complement strand
TTAAGTTTTATAAATATAATGATAAAGGATATGAAAATGGATTTGATATAATGACTGATAATACAATTATATATGAAGCAATAGAAAATATAAAGCTTATATATATGTTTTATTATACCAGAACCAAAGCCAAAGAACTTAATCTTTATTTGAAATTAAATGATCAGATTGTAAGCTATATTGATATATTAAAATGCGAGAAGAAATATGATATTATAGAGCAGATTATAATGTCATTAAAAGAGTATATAAATGCTGATGATTATAAAAAGAAGTTAAAGCCTTTACTTATAGAATCATTGCATTTTTTAGGAAAGCATAAAAGCTGTTTGGATATTTTTAAAGAAGATTCTTTTACTGATTATAGCTTAATAGTAAAACTTATAAATATTTCTGCTGAGTCTAACATATTAAATACTAACATAAGGATACAAAATAAAAATATTATACTTCGTATATATGAAATTCTTACTTTTTCAAGCAAGGATTTAGTTGTTACTTCTCTTTTTAATTTTATAAAACATATAAATGGCTATATTGATACTGAAATTAATTGGGATGGAAGAACAGTTGATGTATATTATAAATGTAGTGTTTTTACTTTATGTTACAATTATTATGTACACAATGAAAAAGGAAAATTTGACGAGAAAACTAAGATCGCAGTTAGTCAATTAAGAAATACATTAACTCATATAAGTAATGATAAAGACAAAGTCAATAAACATATCAAAGAATATAAAGATGCTATGGAGTTTACAAAAGCCAATTATTCTAAAATACTTGAATGTATGTTCAATGTAATAAAAAAGAATAATGTTTTGACATGTAAAGGTTTAGATGATCTTTATACATATTAGATTGTTATAGTTTTTATATAAGGGTAGCTTATGTTTACTAGCTATCCTTATATGTTAATTAGAAAATATTGTCTTTTATGTTCGGAAGTAAATTGTAAATAGAAGTCCCTATAACACTTTCAAAATAAGACTTTATTTCAAATACTCTTTTCCACCTCAAGGCACTTTGAGGAAATGTTCCATATCTTAAAGCAGCGTCAACAAATCTTTTTTCAAGCAAACAAAATCCAGAAGGCAAAGCAAGACAATCGCATAATTGAATAAGTAAATCATAATCATCATATATTGCATTGTCAACAAAATTTTTTATGAAGTTGAAATCTTCTTCAGACATGTCAAATTTTCCTATTGCAGTATTTACATCTTGTATCATAAAGGCATGAGTTATGCATATTTGAGCCATTTTCTCCCAGCCATAATTAATGCAGTATTTGTATCCGTCTATTAAATGCCTTTCTACACTTATTCCAGTATACCTTCCTATATCATGCAAAAGTCCGAATATATATGAATTGTCTTCATCTAATTTTTTATCGGTTGATTTTTTATTGTATTCAGAAGCTATTATCCTTGCAGCTTTAGCAACATATCTTGAATGTTCAGCCCAAGGAGTAGGGTTTGATTTGTATGCTTTGTTTAATTCGTATTCGGCTCTTTCTAAATCTAATATTTCCATAATTATTTCCTATTTTATATTGATTATAATAATACAACTTTTTTATGAAAAATAAATATTTATTGGGAACTTTTATTATAATTTTTCGTCTAAATAGAAAACAAAAATAATTGGATATTACTATGTTAAAAAAAATTACTTTTATAATTTCATCTATATTATCACTTTTTTTATTGAGTTCATGTTCTCCGGCATTTGACAGAATGTTTCATATGGCTCCGCCTCCTCATGCAAGACATTATTTTGACTTTCAAATGTTGTTTGGGCCGCATTTTGGTATTCATGGCATACTTAGTATTATAATAAAAATATTAATAATTGTTGCTTTAGTTTTCCTAGTAAAAATGCTTTATAATAAGGATAAAAACAATAAAAAAGAATAGTTAATTTTTATAAAAAACTAAAAATTTTTAAGTTTGTCATTTTTTTATTCAACTTTTTCCCGCCGCACGCCACAGGCGGACTTCGTCAAAGTTGCTGCCGCAGGCACGCTTCGCGAAAGTGCAAGGTATAAAATTAGTACTAAATAATACTAAAATTGTTTTACAAGTAATATAAACTATTAACTTAAGCTAAAATATAGCCCTTCGCGAAGCGTATCCGAGTTTATCGAGGATATAGCTTCTTTGGGGCACCAAAAGAAGTGGGGTGCGGGGCAAAGCCCTGCAAATATTTTAAATTTAAAAAATTTATTTTT
>CASEHG010000048.1 GCA_949287565.1 uncultured Brachyspira sp. | reverse complement strand
TTCCATTACTTTGTTAATAATCTTTTTATTTTTAACTTTATTAGGACTATTTTTAGGTTTTCTGCTCTTATTTTCTATTATGCCTTTTTCTTCTAATTTATTCTTCCAATAGTAATAACTTCTAATACTAATATTAAATTTTAAAGCCTGTGCTTTTTTATTTTTAACTTTATTAATAACTTCTACTATCTTTTTTTTCTGTTGTGTATTATACTGTTTCATAGGTATTCCTTTTGTTTATTTCTAGCAATTTAAATTATAAGGAATACCCTCTTTTTTTAAACTAAAAGTGTGCAATATCTATGGCTCTTAAACAAAAAATAAAACTAATTACTATTGACAATAATTTTATATTAATATATAATCTATAGTTAATTATTAAATAAATATATTAGGAAATATTGTAAATGAAGACAATCATCGTTATGAACAAAATGTTTTGCCTCATGCAAATGTGTATGTTTAATAATGATGGCTGTAAATAATAATTTATTTTTTATTTTGTACTTTAAAGCCGTCAAAGTTATTTGGCGGCTTTTTTTATTTTAATCTATTAATATAAAAAGGAGTATTAAAGATGTCAAGAGAATTAAAATTTGAAACATTAGCTGCACATGCAGGACAGGATTATAATGATACATTTGGAAGCAGAGGAGTGCCGGTATACAAAACTACTTCATATTTATTTAGAGATTCAAAACATGCTGCTGACTTATTTGATTTAAAAGAACTAGGTTATATTTATACAAGACTAGGAGATCCTACAGCAGATATATTAGAAAAAAGAATTACAGCTATGGAAGGCGGTAAGGCATCCATTGCAGTATCTTCAGGAACAAATGCTATTTTTTATACTATAATCACTATATGTGAGGCTGGAGATGAAATAGTTTCTGCATTCAATGTGTATGGAGGAACATATTCACAATTCGGAGCAATACTTCCTAAATTTGGAATTAACACAAAATTTGTAGACGCTAAAGATACAGAGAATTTTGCTAAGGCTATCACTGATAAAACTAAATTAATATTTATTGAAACGATTTCAAACCCTTCATTAGATTTTACAGATATTGAAGCAGTTGCTAAAATAGCACATAATGCCGGAATACCATTGGTAGTGGACGGAACTTTTACAACTCCTTATCTTTTGCAAACTATTAAACATGGTGCCGATATTGTAATAAACTCGCTTACAAAATGGATAGGCGGACATGGAAGTGCTGTAGGAGGAATAATCACTGACGGCGGTAACTTTAATTGGCAAAGTGATAAATTCCCTCTATTTTCAAAACCGGATGCAAATTACCATGGATTAAGATGGGCTTATGATTTGCCTGATGAACTTAAAAATATAGCATTTGCTTTGAGAGTAAGAACTGTACCGCTTAGAAATTTGGGTGCTTGTCTTTCTCCTGATAACTCTTGGATATTCATTCAGGGAACAGAGTCTTTGGCAGTGAGAATGGACAGACATTGCTCTAATGCTTTAAAAGTTGCTGAGTTTTTAGAAAAAGATGATAGAGTTGAATGGGTAAGATATCCGGGACTTAAAAATGATCCGTCTTATGCTACAGCAAGTAAATATTTAAAAGATAAATTCGGCGGAATGGTTGTATTCGGTATAAAAGGCGGATATGAAGCTGCAGTTAAATTCATAGACAATATAAAATTATTCTCTCATTTGGTGAATGTCGGAGATGTTAAGAGTTTGGTTGCACATCCTGCTTCAACTACTCATTCTCAATTATCTGAAGAAGAATTAAAAAAAGGAGGAATAAGTAAAAACTTCATAAGGCTTTCAATAGGTATAGAACATATCGATGATATACTTTATTATTTAGATGAAGCTTTAACTATAGCAAATAAATAATAAATAATTTAAATATAAAAAACAGGAGTAATTACTCCTGTTTTAATAAGAGGATTATTTTATGAAGAATATTATAAAAAATAAAAAAGAACAAAAAGATATTGTACAAGGAAAAACAGAAGTTAAATATTTTAATTATGATAAGCCTTTCAAATTTGAAAACGGAGCTTCAATAAATGAATTAACTATAGCATATACTGTAAACGGACATTTAAATGTAAATAAAGATAATGCTATTTTGGTATGCCATGCCTTTACAGGAGATGCTGATGTTCTTGCTTGGTGGGATAATTTTGTTGGTAAGAAAAAGGCTATAGATACAGATAAATATTTCGTAATATGCTCAAATGTTTTAGGAGGATGCAGCGGAACAACAGGACCTTCTTCCAAAAAACCAAATAGTAATTCATATTATGGTACAGACTTCCCAACTTTCACAATTAAAGATATAGTAAAAGTTCAAAAAATATTAATTGACAGCTTAGGAATAAATAAACTTTATTGCGTAGCCGGCGGTTCTATGGGGGGAATGCAGGTATTACAATGGACTGCAACTTATCCTCAAATGATGGAAAAAGCAATAGTAATAGCTAGTTCTATGAGCCACTCTCCTATGCAGATAGCTTTGAATGAAATAGCAAGACAGGCGATAACAGAAGATACTGAATGGTACGGCGGAAAATATTATGGTATGTCATCTCCTGACAGAGGACTTGCTTTAGCTAGAATGCTTGGACATATCACATACATGAGCGAAGAATATATGAGAAAGAAATTCGGAAGAAAGAGAAAAACAGCTGTTAAATATTTTACTCCTTCTTTTGAAGTAGAAAATTATCTGCATTATAATGGTGAAAAATTTACAGCAAGATTTGATGCTAATAGTTTTTTATATCTTACTAAAGCTATGGATTTTTTTGATGTTAAAGATGAAATAAAAAAAATAAAACATAAAAAAAATATTAATTTGAAAAAAACTCTAATTATATCTTTTATATCGGACTGGCTTTATCCAAGCACACAGTCTGCTGAAATAGTTACAGCATATCAGCATTCCAATATAGATACAATATTTTATGAAATAGCATCCAATTACGGACATGATGCCTTTTTATTAAAAAATACAGAACAGACTAGATATATAAAAAATTTCTTAAATAATTAAAATAATAAAAGCTGATAACTTATTTATAAGATATCAGCTTTTTATTTAAATAAAATTACTTAATTTAAGCGGAAGTATAATTTTTTTAATTATCAATTTTTTCAATCCATATAAATACTTTATCTAGTATATGTTCGCTGTCCATAGCCTCAAAGAATATACCATTAACTAAATTATTATGATAAATATTTTTATTATCAAATACAATACAATCGGCTAAGCCATCATGAAAACTATTAACTTTATTAGAAAAATTAATAGAATTATCAACATCGCAAATAGGATCCAATTCTGAATGAACACATA
>CASEHG010000047.1 GCA_949287565.1 uncultured Brachyspira sp. | reverse complement strand
TATTATTTAGAATATAATAAGATAATAATATTTATTATGTTTCTTTTTGTATAAGATTATGTTATAAATATAAGACTTGTTATACAAAATTCCAATTTTATTTTTTCATATTGATATTTTATTCATATTATGATAATCTTTATCATACAACAAGGGTTTATAAAATATACATTGGAATAAAAATATATTAGATTATCTATATATTTTGATATAATTTATCTAAATTATTTTTTATATTTTAGCAAATATATTTTATTCTTTGACTATATTTTTATAATTTTATTCTTAAAAATCTCTTTATCCTTAATGTTAGTTATATGTATTCTTTTAATAGGAGGTTCGAATGAGTATAACAACTAAACACATGATATCCTTAAGTGAAGAGGAGAAGGAAAAAATCAAAGAATTTATTAAAAAGGAAGGAAAATCAAAAAGACTCATTTCTAGAGCAAATATCATTTTGGCATTAGATGAAAAGAAAAATACAGGACTTACTCACACTGATATAGCAAAACAATATAATGTTACTTATCATACAGTAGTAAACATTATTAATGAATATGTTAAATCAGGATTAGATGAAACTCTAACATACAAGAGAAATCCTAACAGTAATAGGAAAAAGAAACAGGCCAATTGAAATTAATGATATTTCTATGTGCGGGATTGAGTATTTTCGGAAATTATCTTTAATAATCTCGCACATGAAATGATGTCAGCATCTATATCTTCAAACATATACTCCACATTTTCATATACATTACTTATTAAATTAATACCAAAATTAATACCTTTATTAATGCTTCCTGTCATAGCCAAATCATCTGTAATAACTACCCCATTAAAGCCTAAATCTTTTTCTAATATATCAGCATATTTTTTTGACATACTAGCAGTATTTTTATTATCTATATATTTATTTTTTATATGGGCAACTAAAACCATTTCTGCCCCTGCATCTATACCGCTTTTAAAAGGAATAAACTCATTTGATAATAATTCATTTGTAGTTTTATTAATGCTTGGAAAATCATTATGAGAGTTTACAGCAGTATCTCCATGACCTGGAAAATGTTTTAATACACTTATGATTCCTGCATCTCTTTGAGCCTTCACTGTATTTGAAACCATTTCAGCAACTATATTAGCATTTGTAGAAAAACTTCTATTATAAAGATAAGAATTTGTATCATTAGGAATATCGCATAAAGGGCCTAATATCATATTAATTCCCAAATCCAATAAGAACTTAGATTTTTGATAAGCTATATTATAAGCATATTCTGCACTGTTTGAATCTCCTATATTCTTTGGAGATATATTTTTTAGCTTATCAAAATTAATGCGATTAACCTCTCCGCCTTCCTGATCTATAGAAATTAACATATTTGGGTTAACATATTTTCTTAAATCTGATGTCAATTTTTTTAGCTGTTTTTCATCTGTAATATTATAATCAAATAGTATTACTCCCATTATATGATTATCTTTAAGAGTTTTAATAGTATCTTCTGAAAGCACCTTATCTTTTATGCCTACCATTAATAGCAAACCCTTCCTTTCTTTATCACTCATTTCAGCTACTTTATCTATATAAGATGATAAATCAGGATAAGATTGTTTTAAGTCATCTATATAACTTTGTTCTTCCATAACATTAGAAGCACTTTTACATGCATAAAATAATAATAATATCAAAAACAAAGTTAATACTATATTTATAACCTTTCTATTAATTTTAATACTTTTGAACATACTTCCAGATCCATTTCTTTTATATTATTTTTTATCATATTCTTTATATTTTTATTTCTATAATAATTATAGGAAAAAACATTTATTCCATAACTAATTATATTTTTACTGTCATTAATATAATCAGTCATTATAATGCCTTTAAACTTCATATTGTTAATGAGAAAATCTCTGTATTTATCAGTATTTTTTATATGCGACATCACTATAATATCAGCATTAGCTTTTATTCCTGCCAAAAATGTTTCTCTATTATCCAATACGCTTTCTACATTATCTATTTTTTCATCTATATATAACTCATCATCATAGTATTTTGGAAAATATTTTAATGCAGTTATAATTCCTGCATCTTTTTGAGCTTTTACAGTTTGATATATAAGTCTTGAAGCTAGTATTTTATCATTTGTAAATATATTATATTTTAAATGTGATTTTTCATTACAATAGGTATTGCATATAGGCGATAAAATCATATTAATGCCTAAAGACTTTAATTTTAATGCTCTTTCATAAGCTATTTTATAGGCATATTCTTCGCTTTCTCTCTCCCCTATATAACTAGGATAAACTTTAAACTTCTGATGATAGGCTATATTATAAGTAGATTTATAATCCTGATCCAATGCTATGAATATTTTTCTATTAATATTTCTTTTAATAGTTTTTATAATATTAGAAAGTGTATCAATATCTAAATTATCAATATTTATTATAATGCCTGATATTTTAGTTGTATTTATTATGTTAATTAATTCATTATCATAATTCTTTACAGATATAAAAGTTAATATTTCTTTATCATTATCAATATTATTTATATATGTTTTTTCCTCATTATTATTAAAATGAGTGATGAATAAAAAAACTAATACAAAAAATAGTATTGTAGTAATGATGATAATATAAAGCATTATTATTTATAATGTTTCTATTTCTTCTATGCTTAATCCTGTGTATTTAGAAATTGTATTAAAATCTAGTTTATCTTTCTTCATATTTTTAGCTATTAATATTTGATTTTCTTTAATACCTTCTTTAATACCTTCTTTAATACCTTCTTCTCTCTCTTTTTTTAGCATTAATGTTTGTCCGTATAAAAATGCATCTCTTGCATTATAAACTTCCATTTCTTCTTCACTTGATATAAATCTTTCATATTTATCTATTACTTTAGGCATAATGTCATTAATCTCCTTTAATTTATCTTTAACCTTATCTAAATCTTTAACTGTAAAAAATTCTATCCAAGATAATATTTTATTTTTTTTAATATCATCTATATTTGAATTATTCAATATTTTTGTAAATCTTGGAATTTCTATAATATGCATTTGAATAATATCTAATGACACATTATGATTTTGAGTGTCTATCAATTTAAAACATCTATGAGCTTTACCTTCATCATTAAAGTCCATATTAAAATTTACAAAATTAATGCTTATAACCTGACTAATAATATCATAAGATTCATTCTCATTTAATTCGCTTACTATGTTCTTTGAAATATAATAATATATTCTTTTAACAAAATCTATATTGCCAGATAATTGTATTTCTATAATAATTTTTTTATTGTCTTTTGTAATAGCTTTTACATCAAGAACCGATTCTTTAAGATTAATATTTTCTGGAAGATTATGCGGATTAATTATCTCTAAATTATAAACTTCTTCAAAACCTGAATCTCTAAGCACACAATTAACTATATTTTCAAGTATATCTTCATTACCAATAGAGCCTAAAAGATAACGCACAAAATAATCGTTCATTCTGTTAATATTTCTCATAAAAAAATTATAACAAAAAGAAAATAAAAGTAAATATTTATCATTTTATAAAGGTTAAAAAAATAATCATAGATATTGTTTTTTATAAAAAGGTATAAAAAATTATATAAAACAATAAATGGATATAGTTTTCAATAAACTAAAGCCATTTTATTTATAAATTAATTATAGTTTATAAAACTTTTATCATATATCAAAATTCATTCAAATACTTAATTATGTTAAGTGCAATATACTCAGCATCTTCTTCCTTTAATGTACTATATAAAGGCAATGTTATTTGATTTTTATATAAATTAAATGCATTTTTATAATCATCCATTTTGTAACCCAAATCTATATAAGCCTTATGTGCAGGTAAAGGCAAATAATGAACATTTAATGTTATACCTAATTCTGACATTTTATCTATAAATAAATCTCTGTCTTCTTCTTCAAAATCTTGTACTCTTATTAAATATAGATGATATGAAGATTCACTGCAGTCATCTTTGAAATTAGGCAGTATTATTCTTTTATTTTTACTTAGAATATGATTATATATATCCACTATTTTTTTTCTATGATTGATCATTGAATCATATCTTCTTAACTGCGATAAACCAATAGCAGCATGCAAATCGCTCATATTACATTTATATCCAGCTAATTCTATATTATATCTCCAAGCACCTTTACCGCCTTTGTTTTTATCAAAAGCACTTTTATTTTGTCCATGTAAAGATAATATAGAAAGTTCTTTATATATATCATCAGCATTTATATTTCCTATATCATTAAAAGACAATGCACCTCCCTCTGAAGTTGTTATATTTTTTACAGCATGAAAAGAGAAAGAAGACATATCAGCTTGAGAACCTGTTCTTTTTCCTTTATAAACTGCCCCTATTGAATGAGCCGCATCAAGTAAAAATAATGGTCTTTTTAATTCTTTTTGATATTTATTTTCTGATGCATTAAATAATTCTTTTTTACTTTCTAAAATCTTTATAATGCTGTCATAATCGCAAGGCTTTCCGCCAATATCAACTGCAATAACAGCTTTAGTTTTATTAGTTATAGATTTTTCTAATATTTCTAAATCTATATTAAAATCATCTTCTTTGGCATCTATGAATACAACTTTAGCACCCAAATGAACAACTACATTTGCAGTAGAAGCATAAGTATAAGCAGGTACTATTACTTCATCACCCTCGCCTACTCCGAATATTTTTAAAGCCAATTCCATAGCTGAAGTGGCACTTGAAAATAATTTTACTCTTTTTACATCTATATATTTACAAAGCTCTTCTTCAAATTCTTTATTTACTGGGCCTGTTGTAATCCAGCCTGATTTTAATACATTAACTACTGCATTAATTTCGCTGTCTGTTATATCTGGAGGTGAAAAAGGTATTTTCTTATTCATAGTTTATCCCTTACATATAATATTATGTTTAGTTTACATATTAAAAAATTATGTTTACTAAATAAGTACTATATAATATATAAAAAATAAATCAATAAGAATTCATATAAATTATTTGACAAAAAATCATCAAAGCTATAATATCTATTGCTAATAAAAATTGTTTTTTAAAGCTCTGTTAAATAAA
Organism: uncultured Brachyspira sp.; assembly: GCA_949287565.1. Lineage (GTDB taxonomy): Bacteria > Spirochaetota > Brachyspiria > Brachyspirales > Brachyspiraceae > Brachyspira. The sequence continues at coordinate 704 of CASEHG010000047.1, read as the reverse complement.
CTTCCAGATGCCGGCAATTTTTATAATGACTTTATAATAAAAATAGTGGTGCTGATATTATGCTGGGTATAGAAAATTTAATAATTATAATAATAGGATGTTCAATAGCCGGTTTCGTTGATGCTGCTGCAGGAGGAGGCGGACTTATAAGTTTGCCTGCATATATCTGATAGCCGGTATTCCTCCTCATACTGCTTTGGCTACAAATAAATTCACTTCTACATCCGGTGCTATAGTTTCTGCATTTACATTCTTCAAAAATGGTAAACTTACAACTAAATTAATAAAGTTTTTAATACCTATGACAATATTAGGCTCTATTGTAGGTGTACAAGTTATAGTATTAATAGATGCTAAAATATTGCAGCCTTTAATAATGATACTTATTTTAGCAGTCGGTATTTACACTTTATTTTCAAAAACTTTCGGTACAGAAAATCAATTCGATGAAAATAATCTTAAAACTAAAAACTATATAACAGGAATGTTCTTTGCTTTTCTTTTGGGTTTTTATGATGCAGTATTCGGACCCGGTACAGGAAGTTTTTAATAATGTTTTTTGTACTTTATTATAAAATGGATTTTCTTCTTGCCTCTGGTAATGCTAAGGCTTTGAATCTTACAAGTAATTTATGTTCATTAATAATATTTGCTATAGAGGGAAAAGTTAACTATATGGCTGGAGTATTCGTTATACCTTTCAT
>CASEHG010000046.1 GCA_949287565.1 uncultured Brachyspira sp. | reverse complement strand
TAATATTAAATTTTTTATTTATAGTCAAGTGATTTTTTTAGTTTACATAATTTTTTTATTAATTATAAGTTAAAATCTGAAAATTCCTTTGACAAATGATTTTTTTGTAGTAGAATACATTTTATGATGAGAGTTGCATATTTCGATTTGGATAAAACTATATTAAATAAAGATTCCATATTTCCATTTATGATGTTCTATTTAAAAAAGAATCCTTCAAGTATAATGCATTATATAGCTTTGATACCTTATTTTTTATTATTTTGTTTAAAGATAATAGATAATCAAAAAATAAAATATCAAATAGCACATATATTCAAAAATATAGACATAGAATTCGGAGACAAAATAGGTAAAGAGTTTGCTGATACTATAGTACCTTCTTTATATTATAAAGATGCTTTAGAAGAAATAAAGAAGTTAAAAAATCAGGGATATACATTGATTTTAGTTACAGCTAGTTTTGAGATTTATGCCAAATATATAGCTGAAAATTTGGGCTTTGACAGATGTATGGGTACTGAGTTATGGACTTTTAGGGGAAAATATACCGGATATATGTACGGTAAAAATTGCTATGGTGCTGCTAAAAGATACAGATTATTTACTGAGCATTTTTTTCCTCATCATAGCGATAAAAATATAGCATACAGTGATTCTATAAGTGATTTACCTCTTTTTAATTTTGCCGACACTAAAGTATGCGTTAATCCTGATAATAAATTAAAAGAGCATGCTTTAAAAAATAAAGATAAAGGTTTTACTATAGTTAATTGGAGATAATATGGCAGAAAATATTAATAATGTCTATGATAATGCAGCAATAGATGAAGATATTAAAGATATCATAAAAGAAAATAATGATATTATTGCAGAAAAAATTAATAATCTTATAGATATAAATAATATTTCTTATGCCAAAAAATTAGCTTTAGAACTTATAAAAAAAGATAATAAATATAAATACGGATACTTAGTTTTAATTGATATATACTATGAAGAAAATGATTTCAAATCTGTAATAGAATTGATTGATAATGCCCTTAATTTTATAAAAGATGATAAAGATTTACTTGAAAACAAGATAGAGGCACTTATAAGCACTTATGAGTATGAAGAAGCAAAGAATGTAATAGAAAAGCTGATATCTTTTGGTAATGCTGATTCAAGTGTTTATGGGCAGTATGGAATTTTACTTTCTATAGAAGGAAAACATAATGAGGCTATAGAAAAATATAAAAAAGCTATATCAATAGATAATGAAGATGTTTTATCTATGATTAATATGTCTGTAGCTTATAGGGCATTATATAAATATGATGATGCATTGAATATTTTAGACAGAGCATTAACTATAAATAAAAATGATTCAAATATTATAAACAGAATAAACAATATAAAATACTTAATAGATAATTCAAAATTTGATACAGGAAGATTAACAGCAATACAGGCCAATCCTGACAGATTTAATTTATTAGTTCCTGAAAATTTCGATGCTTCTATAGAAGGGTCTTTATTAAAAATAGAAAGTTCTGATAAGAGAATATCAATAATCATAAGCTATAGTGATAAAAAATATGATGAGGCTGCTATAAAAGAGCTTTTTGACGGATTTAGAAGCAGAAGAGGGGAGCTTTACTCTATAATTACACCTATATCAATAAAGCAAAGAGAAGAATATAACGATTTATTTGCAGAGTATATATTCATTTCAAAGATAAATAAAAATGATTTCTTTAATGCTATAACTGTAGTAGGCAAGGGTGAAGAATCTATAATACTCACAATATCAGCAACTGTTACAGTGAGCAGTCATTTAATATCATTCGCTAAAGAAGTTATGAATAGTTTGTATTTCAAATAAAAATATAAAATTTAATCTAATTATAATACATTTAAAAATATTTTATTACTAAATTAGTATATACCTAAACAAATATATTTTGTCAAAAATTATTTTATTATTTTTATTATTTGTGGGGACTAGCCCCACCGCTCTGCGTACTTCGTAACACCCCCACTTCTTTTGCGACCGAAGGAAGTACCTTTAGGTATGCCACAAAGAAGCTATATCCTCGACAAGCTCGGATACGCTTCGCGAAAGGCTATATTTGAACTTAAATGTAATAAATTATTTTACATGTAAGACAATTTTAGTATGATTTAGCACTAATTTTATATTTGCACTTTCGCGAAGCGTGCCTGCGGCAGCAACTTTGACGAAGTCCACCTGCGGTGTGCGGCGGGAAAAAGTTGAATAAAAAATTTAAAAACTTAAAAATTTTCAGCATATTTAGAACAGCAATATAATATACCAATATAATTTACATAATATAATCCTAAAAAAATATTAAAGCACTTTTTCATTAAACCGACAATATTCATAAGTATAATTTTATAATTTAGAGGTTATAACTATGAGTATGTTTGCTGATACAACCTATGCTAAAACTATGACAGTAGCCAAGAAGCTTTTAAATGTTTATGGACTTAGAGCTGAGGTTATAGCCGATAATATAGCAAATGTATCTACACCTAATTTCAAAAGAAGCGATGTAACTTTTGAATATCAGCTTGCTAGAGCTTTAGACAGTGAAAATTATAATGGTATGGAAGCTAAAAGAACTGATTCAAGACATTTTCCTTTTCATATGCCTATGGATTATAAACAAGTTTCACCTACTATTACAGTAGATTATGATACTAGCTATAGAAATGATAAAAACAATGTTGATATAGATAAAGAAATGGCTGAAGAAGCTAAAAATACTTTAAGATATCAAATGTTTACACAAATAGTTAATGCTCAATATAGAGAAATCAGAAGAATGATAGGTAATGCTTAATCAGTATTATTTAAATTCTTAAAGGAGTAACAGAAATGGGAATATTTTCAATTATTAATACATCAGGAAGCGGTTTAACTGCTCAAAGAACTAGATTAGATGTTATAGCTGATAATATAGCAAATGTTAATACAACAAGAACTACTGAAGGCGGAGCTTTTAGAAGAAGCAGAGTAATATTCAAGCCTAGAGATGACGGCAATAAATACAGAAGCCCATTTTTACCAGATGCTTTACAGCCTAATGTTGGTACTGGTGTAAGGGTATTCAGCATAGAAAAGGATATGGAAACTGCAACTAGATTTGTATACGATCCTTCTCACCCTGATGCTATCAAATATGGTGAAAAAGCTGGTTATGTAGAAATGCCTAATGTTAACCCAGTTACAGAAATGGTTGATATGATGGAGGCTTCAAGAGCTTATGAGGCTAACTCTACTATGATTCAGTCAGCTAAAACTATGTTTGGAAGTGCTTTGAATATAATAAGATATTAATTATTTGGAAGTAATAAGTTAAGGATATTTTTATGAATATTAATAATGTAATGAATGCTTATAGTATGAATAATACAAGAACAGGTAATGTAGGAGATAATTACGGATTCGTGCTTAAAACTACAGACCCTAGACATTATGGACCTGCTCAGCAGTTAAGAAGAAGTTCAAACAATGATTTAATAAGCAATTTCGGTACAATGTTAAGTGATGCCATTGATGCTGTAAATCAAAAGCAGGTTGATAGAGATAATATAATAGTTCAAGCTGGTATAAGACCGGATCAGGTTGATGTATCAGATGTAATGAACGCTATTGCTGAAGCTGAATTATCTCTTAGCTTTACAAAGGCTGTAATTGATAGAGCTGTAAGAGCTTATCAAGAAGTAACTACTTATAGATAATAAATTCATCAAATAAATTAGTAATAATGAACAATAATAAGCTGTTCTCCTTCAAAAAAGAGTTATTAAGGGCAAGCGTTTATGGTGTAATAGCCATAGCGTTTGCCAACTTAATTTTCTTTTCAATTTATAATAATAATCAAATATATATCACTATAATTTTAATAATACTTGAAATAATCACTTTAGTATTTTTATATATTGATGCTTCTAATATCAATAAAAGAAAATTATTATTCATAAAAAATAATTCTGTGTTGGAGCATAATATAAATAAAAAAGTAAATAAAGAAAATATAATAGACAGATTAAGATATTTCGGATACAGCATGTATTCTATTAATTCATCAAGAGTTTTTATTAATGCTGAAGTTATAAAAAATAAAAAATCTATTATAATACATGCTTACTATTTCTTTTTAGTTGATATTGATAAAGATGGAGAAGCAGTTTTAAATAATATAAAAAATGAACTTAATGAAATATTTGACTTGTATGTAGATGATAATCAAAAACTTTTCAAAAAAGATGATAATGACAAAGACAAAATAGTAAAAGCTAAATTATATAATCATGCTGTTTTTATTTTCTATGGTGATAATATACCAAGCAGAATCATAGATATGTCAGAATATGGATATACAAAAGAAAAATTATTAAACAGTAATGCACAAATATTCAGTGTATCATATTTGCCTAGTGATAATAAATTATATTTTGCTGATGCAATAGAAAATGTAATAAATTTAAATAAATTTCCAAAGAATGATTTTGTTTATATTATAAAGGATATATTTTCATTATAATTATATTAAGTATATTTTCTAATATTAGAATAAACAGTGTGTACGGATATTTGCAATCTTTCTGCCAATGCCTCTACAGAGCCTTTTATGTTAAAGAAACCTATTTCATGAAGTTTTATTATTATATTTTTATTTTTATCCTGATTTGGTATTGACATATCAAGCATAATTTCATTTATATTTTTATTAAGTATAGATGATATCATATCCTCTATATTTGAGCTGTAATTTTCATTAAATTTTTCTTTATTATCTTTTATATCAAATTCTTTTACAAAATCTATTAAACTTACTTCCATATTGATATTTATGCATAACAATCCTATAAGTTTATCTTTATTTTTTATTGGTATGGTTACAGATTTGCATCTATTTCCGTTTGGAAATTTAGATTCGTACGGCTCTAAAAATTTCTTATCTTCATGTATGCCTGCTATAATCTCTAATGCCAAATTTGTAATAGGTGCTCCTGCATTTCTGGAAGAATTATGTCCGTTTTCTATGAATTTGACTGCATTTTCAAAGTTATCTAAAGAATGCACCAGTGCTTCGCAGCTTCTTCCAAAAGCATTTGCTATGCCTTTTACAACATATTTGTACGATTCTATTATTTCTTTATCCGTTTCGTCAAAATATACAGGATTGATTTTATTTTCTGAAATATCTTTATAAAAATTATCCATGATAAATCCTTATTGTAAAATTATCAAACATAATATTATAAATCATAAAAAAAAAATATCAAGCATAAAAAATACATATATTTTTTATACATATTTTTTTTATTTTATATAATTTTTATTGATTTTATCAAAAAAAATTACTATACTTAAAATGAAAATATATGTAATTTAAGGAATTTTTATGACATTAGAAGAATTTAATAAGAAATACCTTGTAAACAGAGAAGGTACAAATTCTCAAAAATGGGAAACTCTAAAAGACAGAAGATTTAAAGTAGGCGGTTTAACTCCTATGTGGGTTGCTGATATGGAATTTAGAGCACCTGATGAAGTTATAGATGCTTTAAATAAGAGAGTTTCACATGGTGTATATGGTTATACAGTTTTATGGGATAGCTACTTTGAGGCATTTTTTAATTGGCAGAAGAGTAAATATAATATTGATTTAAAAGAAGAATGGATATCATTTTCTACAGGAGTTGTTACTGCTTTATATTGGCTAGTAAACGCTTTTACTAATAAGGGTGATAGTGTTGTTATACTTACTCCTGTTTATTATCCTTTTCATAATGCTGTTAAAGATAATGAAAGAAAATTAGTAAAATGTGAATTAAAAAATGATAATGGCGTATTTAGTATAGATTTTGATAGGTTAGAAGATGATATAGTCAAAAATAATGTAAAGTTAATGATATTCTGTAACCCTCATAATCCGGCAGGCAGAGTTTGGACTGATGAAGAAATAGATAAAACTTTTGATATATGTAAAAAGCATAATGTATATATTATTTCTGATGAAATACACCAGGATATAAATTTAGGTGTAAGACCTTTTATTTCAGCACTTTCTATAAAAAATAAAGATAAATATATTGATAAATTAATTGTTTTAACTTCTGCTTCAAAAACATTTAATTTAGCATGTCTTTTGAATTCTCATATAATCATTCCAGATGAAAAAATGAGAGAGATATATAATAAATATGCTAATACAGTTAATAGAACAGAATTAAGCCTTTTAGGTATGGTTGCTACAGAGGCTGCTTATAGATATGGTGCTGATTGGCTTGACGGATTATTGAAGACATTAAAAAGAAATTATGAATATATAAGAGATGAATTAAAAGCAAAAGTTCCTGATATAATAACAAGTCCTTTAGAAGGTACATATTTACCTTTTATAGATTTAAGAAAAGTTGTTAATCCTGATAGAGTAAAAGAATTTATACAAGATGATTGTAAAATTGCTATAGATTTCGGAGAATGGTTCTCTGATAATTGTAAAGGATTCATAAGAGTTAATGTTGCTACTGATTTCAAATATATAGAGGAGTTTGTAAATAAGGTAACTTCACAATTAAAAAATAAAAATTATAAATAATTAAATAGGAGGTAAATATGAAAAGTTCTTTCTGGAAAAATTATAGATTTCCTATATTTTTGGTTTCTGGAGTAGTTATAGGAAGTATATTAGGTATAATACTTAAAGAAAAAGCAGCTGTTTTAAAGCCTTTTGGTGATATATTTATTAATATACTTTTTACAGTTGTTGTACCTTTGATATTTTTATCTATTACAAATTCTATTATTCAAATGGATAATATGAAAAGATTAGGAAAAATAGTAGCTTCAATGTTTATTGTATTTATTATTACAGGTATTATTGCTGCTACTATTATGATAGTTATAGTTAGAGTATTTAATCCTGCAGAAGGATTTACTATGCCTATTACTCAAGTGGAAGAGCCTAATCCTCCAAAAGTATCTGAACAATTAGTAAAAATGGTAACTGTTACAGATTTTAAAGATTTACTTTCTATAAGCAATATGCTTCCTCTTATAGTATTTTCTTTATTCTTTGGTTTTTCTATAAAGTTAGTAGGAGAGAAAGCTAAGCCTTTAATTCCTGTTATTGAGGCGGCTACATTAGCATTAATGAAATTAGTTAGTATTATAATGTATTATGCTCCTATAGGTTTAGGTGCATATTTTGCTAATTTAGTAGGAAAATTCGGTCCTGAATTGATAGGTACTTATGCAAGAGCTTGTGCAGTTTATTATCCTGCTGCTTTCTTATATTTCATTATTTTCTTCCCTATATACGGTTATATTGCTGCCGGAAAATATGGCGTAAAATCTATGAAATATTTAATAACTCCGATGATAACATCTTTATCAACTCAAAGTTCTATTGCTACATTACCTATAAACTTAGAGGCATCTGAGAAAATAGGTGTTAGTGAAGATGTTAGAAATATAGTTTTACCTATAGGTGCTACTGCTCATATGGATGGTACTTGTTTAAGCGGTATATTAAAAATAGCTTTTCTTTATAGTGTATTTGGTATGAATTTTACAGGAATCGATGTTTGGGTAGGTTCTATAATATTTGTTACCCTTGCCGGAATGGCTAATGGAGCTATACCAGGCGGCGGACTTATTAGTGAAATGTTAATAGTTTCTATTTACGGATTCCCTCCAGAGGCTTTCCCTTTAATTGCTACTATAGGTATACTAGTTGATCCTCCTGCTACTATGGTTAATTCAGTTGGTGATAATGTTGCAGGAATGTTGGTTTCTAGAATAGTTG